>CANHXV010000209.1 GCA_947464665.1 Comamonadaceae bacterium | reverse complement strand
GGAAGGGCTTTGTTCTTGAACAACCAATCCTTGGGTTCTTGCATGAACGTATCGATGCTGAGTGTAGGTCGGTTGTGAAAAGGCTTGGCAGCACCCACCGTGTGAATGCGCGCTAAAAATCGGCCAATCCACTCCAACACTTCATCGTCGTCCAATTCTGGTGGGCGACCACCTCGGCGTTCACTGACGGAAAAAGAGAAGCCTTGAAATGCTTGGCCTTCTAATGTGGCATGTGCGTCATGTGCTTGAAGTCCAGTAAAAAGCTTGTGGTGCAAAGTGCGTCCTTGCAAATTCAATGCAGGCACCACAGGCACCTCTGCCGCCACCAACTCTGCCGCAAAGTCGTGCTCTTCTTGAATCTGCGCATCGGTCCATCGACCGGGCCTGTAAAACTTAGCGACCACACTGCTAGGCACAGGGGTCCCGTCCGTTTGTGTTGGCGTACGCTCTGTTTCCAAATGAATTTGATAGACGCGGTTTTCATAGGAGCTGAGCGCAATCAGTCGGCCATCCCCCATCAAACCAATGTCAGCCAAAGCATCCAAGACAGCATCGGGCGTCAGCGATGCATAGGTGTGCAAAGCGTCCCACTCGGCAGGCCCTTGCGGCAGATCATTCGTCATTCAGTGTTCCTAATAATTCAAATGGCACGTCTTGCTTTACCAAGATCACTGTACAAGGTGCATCCATGGCCACCTTGATGGGCACGGTGCTCACAAAGCGTTGCATTTGCAAACCATGCGTGGCAGCACCCATGATGATCATGCTCACTTCATTGCCTGCAGCGTACGTTACCAGCGCGTAAGCTACATCGTTGGCTTCCAGAACGTGAAAGGAAACTTGATGGTCTTGCAAATCCAAGCCCTGCGACCATTGCTGCATGCGCGCCAAGTGAACGCGGTGCACACTGCTTTCGCTCTTGTGCAATTCGGTGCTGTTGGTGTCGTTGGGCGATATGACTGTGACACAGGCCAAGCGGGCGCCTGGCCGAATACCCAAAGAGCGGTCTACTGCTTCGCGCAGTGAATACCAAGTGGCATCACTCACATCGGCATGCGGCAAAGCCACCATCAGGATGGGGACTTCTTTGATTTGCCTGGAAGGCAAAGGGCTAGGCTGGTAGTGCATGCCAGCAGCTTTGATCCAGCGCTTCAAGTGCTCTTTGAAATCTGTGCCTTTAATTTGCTTGCCGCGCTCAGTGACGCGAATTTGCTCAGGATTGCTCAAGTCCATGGCCAAGTGCGCTGCCGATGGATAACGTTTGGCAGCCTCTGGGTGCAAACATTTCAAAATAACTTCTTGCAACCACTCGGGCACATTCGGATTTCGCTTGCGAGGCGGCACAGGGTCCATCCACAAACGCTGTCGCATGCCACCTGTTGTGATGGGCTCGCCAAATGGCAACTCGCTCGTGGCCAATTCGTAAAGCATCACACCGATGGCAAAAATATCAGAACGCGGGTCGCCGCGCACACCCACCACTTGCTCAGGTGCTATCCAAGCGGGCGACCCCACAGCTTTGCGCATTTCTTCCGCCAACAAATCTGGATAGTGCGCATGGCAAGACAAGCCGAAATCAAGCAACACCACTTTGCCGTTAGGTCGAATCAAGACATTGGCAGGCTTCAGGTCTAGGTGACATACATTTTGTTTGTGCAAACTGTGGACGGCATGTGCCAGCTCGGCACCCAACTTGACAATGGCCCTGTCGTGCAAACCCGTTTGAAAAGTTTCTTTGTGGAAGTTTTCTGCCCAGGTTTCAAGGGTGCTGGCTTTGACATATTCCATCACCAAATAAGGCAGGCGAGATAAGTCGCCTGCAGCCACAAAACGCGGTACATGCGAACCTGTGATTGCAGGCAGAATTTGTTGCTCTACTTCAAAGCTCACAATGTTCTCTGCGCCATCGCCTGCGGTCATGCGAGGAATTTTCATGGCCATCGGAAACTCAGACTGACGTCGTGTCCCGTATTCGCTTAAAGCGTATTGAACGGTGTAGATGTGCGCCATACCACCAGCATGCAAACACGCTTCAATTTCAAAACCATCGATCACATCGCCAGGATTTAAGAGTTTCATCGTCCCATCGCCAATCGCTCAGCAAAAAATTCTGGTAGCCCGGCTTCGAGAATGGCCGCCGCTGCAGCCTGATGGTCATAGCTCACTCGCTGAAATGTCATGCGTCCTGCAGCTTCGTCGTAGATCGCATACATGGCATGGGGCTTGTGATCACGCGGTTGACCCACTGACCCCACAGTGGCCACCCACCTGCGATGGGAAGGCATCGGCACAGGCACACCCGCTGTGGGTTCAAACCGCATCATGCTGTGACCTGTACCGCGGTAATACACCGTTTGTTGATGCACATGCCCCACCACCACGTGGCGGGCGTCATAGGTTTGAAGGGCATGGTCTGCACACAAGTCAGCGGCGCGTTCGGAGTCGACATAGTGCCAACGTTCGGGCGCATGCGCGCTGGCATGAACCAACAACAAAGGCCCCGACAAAGCCGTCAAGGGCAAAGCTTTCAAAAACCCGCGCTGCGAGGCTCCCAATTGTTCGTGCGTCCATTGCGCTTTGCTGTTGCCCAAACTTTGATCATCGATGGGGGGCTGAACCGCCATGGCATCGTGATTGCCTTGAACGATCCATGCACCTTCTTCGGCCAATCGCATGGCGATGTCGACCACCTCTTGGGGATTGCCACCATAACCCACCAGATCGCCTAGCAAAGCCCAACGGTCAATGCCCTGCGCCTTGGCATGTGCCATGCAAGCCTGAAGCGCCGGCAAATTGGCATGGATGTCAGACAGCAGCGCAATTTTCACAAGGCTATTTTCCAGTGAACCGCGCTGCGCGTTTTTCGATGAAGGACTGCACGCCTTCTTTGGCGTCTTCGCTGTTGGACAAAGTTTTTTGAACCGAAATGAATTCGTGCATGGCCACCAAGGGGCTCTGCTCTACTGCTTTCAAAACATTCTGGCGTGTGGCCACTACCGCCAAGGGGGC
>CANHXV010000208.1 GCA_947464665.1 Comamonadaceae bacterium | reverse complement strand
CTTTCGCGTTTATTGCATCACCCGTTAACTCACTCCTCTTCGAAGAAGTCTTCATGAACGATATTCGCCGCACCTTTTTATGGGTCATTTTTGGCTTCTCCATGGTTCTTCTATGGGACCAATGGCAGGTATACAACGGGCAAAAGGCCACGTTCTTCCCTGCACCCACAGCTGCAACCGCTGACAAAGCAGCGTCAGCTGCTACGCCTTCTGCGGTCAAAGACTTGCCCGTTGCATCCGTCCCGATTGCAGCCACCGCCCCGGCGGCCGGATCCTCACAAGTTCCAGTTTCTGCCAATGAGCCTGTTGCCACCCCAATCGAGCGCATTGAAGTCAGCACCGATGTTTTAAAGCTAAGCTTTGACACGGAAGGCGGCTCCCTGGTGCGTTCCGAGTTCTTGAAGTTTGGAGACATTGCTGACCAGCAGAAGCCCTTTGTGCTGTTGGACCAAAGCAAATCTCGCGTCTATTTGGCTCAAACAGGCCTGATCGGCGGGCCCTTTGCTTCGCACAAAACACCCATGAAATTCACTGGCGAGCGTGAGCTCAAAGCCGGTCAAAATGAACTCACGTTGACGTTTGAGTCTGCCGAAACGGGTGGCTTGAAATTGGTCAAAACTTACACATTGACACGCGGCAGTTACGCACTGAAAGTTTCGCACAAAGTTGTCAATACAGGCTCGGCGGCAGCGACACCGCAACTCTATGTCCAGCTCGTGCGCGATGGCAACAAACCTGAAGGTGAGTCTTCTTTTTACATGACCTTCACGGGGCCCGCTGTTTACACCGATGCCAAAAAATTCCAAAAGCTAGAGTTTTCCGACATCGAGAAAGGCAAAGCCGATTTTGAGAAAACAACCCAACAGGGTTATGTGGCCATGGTGCAGCACTACTTTGCATCGGCTTGGTTGCTGCCTGAAAACACTTCACGCGAAAACTTTGCAAGGAAAGTTGATACCAACTTGTACGCCGTTGGCATGATCACGCCTTTCAATGAGCTTGCGCCTGGTCAAACTAAAACCTTGGACGTCACCCTCTTTGTGGGACCTCAAGAAGAAAAAGTGCTCGAGGCCTTAGCGCCTGGACTTGAGTTGGTCAAAGACTACGGTTGGTTAACCGTTTTGGCCAAACCACTTTACTGGTTGCTCGATCGCTTGTTTAGCTTCTTGCAAAACTGGGGCTGGGCGATTGTGGCCCTGGTGTTCTTGCTCAAGTTGGCGTTCTATTGGCTCAACGCCAAGGCCTACGCCAGCATGGCCAAGATGAAAGCCATCAATCCCAAAATCATGGAAATGCGTGAGCGCCTGAAAGACAACCCACAGCAAATGCAACAAGAAATGATGCGCATTTACCGGGAAGAGAAAGTCAATCCGATGGGCGGTTGCTTCCCCATCATGGTTCAAATTCCTGTGTTCATCGCGCTTTATTGGGTGTTGCTGGCGTCCGTTGAAATGCGCAATGCGCCCTGGATTGGCTGGATCCAAGATTTGTCAGCACCCGACCCCTACTTCATTTTGCCCGTGGTCATGACGCTGTCCACCATGTTGCAAACGGCACTCAACCCTGCGCCACCTGACCCCATGCAAGCCAAATTGATGTGGATCATGCCTTTGGTCTTTAGCGTGATGTTCTTCTTTTTCCCATCGGGCTTGGTGCTCTACTGGATTACCAACAACATTTTGTCCATTGCACAGCAATGGATGATCAACACCAGAATGGGTGTACCGCCGCAGTTCAATCTGCCAAAATTCAATTGAACGCCCGACATTCAACTGCAGGGCCCATTGGCCTGCATTGAAATGACCAACACAGGGCCGCTCATGCGGCCCTGTTGCTTTGTCTCATTGATGTTTTAACTTTATGACCGCCATGTTGTCTCGCCATCAAGATCCCATCATTGCCATTGCCACGGCACCTGGCAGAGGCGCCGTGGGCATCGTGCGAATTTCAGGGCCTCACTTGAAAACTTGGGCAGACGCTTTTTGCGGCAAGCCACTCCAAGCGCGGCAAGCGCATTACCTGCCATTCAACGACGACAAGGGCGAGCCCATCGACCAGGGGCTGGCCATCTTCTTTCCTGGCCCTCACTCCTATACAGGTGAGGATGTGCTTGAGTTGCAAGCACATGGGGGTCCTGTGGTCTTGCAATTGCTCATAGCGCGCTGCATTGAGTTGGCGGAGTCTGTTAACCCGCACACTGGCAAGGTGCTGCTTCAGGGTCTTCGCTTGGCGCAAGCTGGCGAGTTCACGCGCCGCGCATTTCTCAATGACAAAATTGATTTGGCCCAGGCCGAAGCCATTGCCGATTTGATTGATGCGTCTACCAGTGCCGCTGCACGCAGTGCCAGCAGATCTTTAGCCGGGGTGTTCTCCCAAGAAATTCATACGCTGCGCGACAGCTTGGTTCACTTGCGCATGTTGGTCGAAGCCACTCTGGATTTCCCAGAAGAAGAAATTGATTTTTTGCAGAAAGCCGATGCGCAGGGGCAGCTTGAGCGACTGCAAAAGCAACTTGAAAAAGTATTGGTGCGAACCCAGCAAGGCGCATTGCTGCGTGAGGGCATTAAGGTGGTCATTGCAGGCCAACCCAATGCCGGGAAAAGCTCACTGCTCAATGCCTTGGCAGGTGCCGAGTTGGCCATTGTCACGCCCATCGCAGGCACCACGCGTGATGTGGTGCAGCAAACCATTCAAATTGAGGGCGTGCCAATTCACATCATTGACACCGCAGGCCTGCGCGAAGGCGAGGGCATTGATGAGGTGGAGCAAATTGGCATTCAACGCGCTTGGACCCAAATTGCGGGGGCAGATGCTGTCTTGTTTTTGCACGACCTGACGCGGCGTCATGACCCTGAGTATTTTCAAGCAGATCACACCATACAAGAAAGTCTTGCCGCACAACTTCCGCATGGCGTGACTGTGCTGAACGTCTGGAACAAGTTCGACCTTGCGCCTGATGCTGCAACACCTCGCACCCATAACAACACCGCCAATGACATCGATTTGTCT
>CANHXV010000207.1 GCA_947464665.1 Comamonadaceae bacterium | reverse complement strand
TGTGTGGGTGCATTCATGGTTTCACCATTGTCCTGTTTCCATGCGAATGGCAACTTCGCAATCTTCAAAAATTTCTAATTTGGCAATTTTCACGCGCACACCCTTTACACCATGCAGCTGCATGAGGCGGTGCGAGAGTTTGCCAATCAGGCTTTCGAGCAAATTGACGTGCTCAGAGGTGCATTCATCGATGATGATTTTGCGCACCTTGCGATAGTCGAGTACGTTGCTGATGTCGTCATCGCGGGGTAACAAAGGCTGTGGGCCAAGGTTGAGTTCGGCATCCACTTGAATCGGCTGCGGTGCTTTTTTCTCGTGTTCCAAAATGCCCAAGCTAGCGTCAAATCGCAAGCCTGTCAGCGTAAGGGTTTGCATGCCTGAAGGGGCCAAGGTGTCTGCATGGGTGGAAATAGGGGCAGTCATGTTGGCTCACATCAAAGAAAAATCGCGCTCGAACTTCATCAAGTGCTGCCCGCCATCCACCAACAAGGTGGTGCCGGTCATGGCGCGGTTGTGCACTGCAAACACCACGCTGCTGACCACCTCTTCAACGGATGAGGAGCGTCCCAAGGGACTGAGAGTGTGAAGTTTTTGAAACTTGTCGTCGTCCAACATGTGGCTGGTGAGCGTGAGGCCGGGGGCCACGCCGACCACGCGAACCAGCGGTGCTAGGGCTTGTGCCAACAAGGTGTTGGCGGCTTCCAACGCAGCCTTGGACAAGGTGTAACTTAAAAAATCGGGGTTGGGATTCCACAGTTTTTGATCGAGCATGTTGATCACCACCGCTTCGGCGGCTTGCGCGCCGCGCGATTGGCAGTGTTGGTGCAAGGTCTGCGCCAAAACAATGGCAGCGCCCGTGTTGCTAGCCCAGTGCTGCGCCATGTTGGCATAGCTGAAACTTTGCACATCGTCATGTTCAAACAGCGCAGCGCTGTTGATGACCGCATCGACGCGACCCAATTGGCTGACCACTTGTGGCAACAGTTTGCGAGTGGCTTCTTCGTTGGCCAAATCGGCTTTGAAAACCAAATCTTGAAGTTGAACCTGCGGGCCCTTGTGTGCATGGGAAGCATCATTGGCATCGGCTTTCAAGCCAGCGTGTGTCTGCCATTCTACAAAGGCCTGCAGGCAATCGGCGGCTGTTTGAAGCGCCTCGGCCTCAGAGCTTCGGTAGTGCACAGCAACACGCCACCCTGCACGTGCCAGGCCCAAGGCAATTTCTCGGCCCAAGCGCTTGCCGGCGCCTGTGACCAGGGCCGTGCGGGGGGCAGAAGAAAAAGAAGCCGACATTCGGGGACAATCAAGGGCAATGACAGAAGCACATAGTTTAACGACCGCCATGCTGGTGCGGGTGCACAAGGCCATTTTGGCGGCCCAAGGCTGGCTGCCGTTTGATCAATTCATGGCTTTGGCCCTGTACGAGCCAGGCTTGGGCTATTACGCCAATCAGCAGCCCAAGTTTGGCGCCATGCCCCAGTCAGGCAGCGATTTTGTGACCGCGCCCGAGTTGTCTCCTTTGTTTGGCAACACACTGGCCCATCAAGTGGCCGAGGCTTTGAAAGCCACCGGCACCAATGAGGTCTGGGAGTTTGGTGCAGGCAGTGGCGCTTTGGCGCACCAATTGCTGAGTGAACTCAATCGATTGGGTTGCGAGATCAAGCGCTACAACATCATGGATGTGTCCAGCACTTTGAAGGCTAGGCAGCAGTCGCTGTTGGCAGAGTTTGGCCAGCAAGTGTCGTGGCTGAGCCAGTGGCCCGAAAGCATGCAAGGCGTGGTGGTGGGCAATGAAGTGCTGGATGCCATGCCGGTCAAATTGCTTCACAGAATCAAAGGCCAATGGCACGAGCGGGGTGTGGTGCTGGCCGCTGATTCAGTTGACTCTGATGGCTTGGCTTGGGAAGACCGGCCAACAGATTTACGACCGCCCCGAGAGCCCTTGGGCGAGCACGACTACCTGACCGAAATTCAACCGCAAGGAGAGGCCTTTGTGGCCAGCTTGGCCGAACGAATGCTGGCCAGCGAGAAGGGCGGCGCTGCATTTTTCTTGGACTATGGTTTCCCAGAGGCTGAGTTTTTTCACCCCGAGCGCCACATGGGCACCCTGATGTGCCATCAGGCGCACAAGGCCGATGTCAATCCTTTAGACGCAGTGGGTTTGAAGGACATCACGGCCCACGTGAACTTCACGGGCATGGCTTTGGCGGGCCAAGATGCGGGGCTTCAGGTCTTGGGTTACACCAGCCAAGCGCGGTTTTTATTGAATCTAGGACTGGCCGAAAAAATGGCCGAATCTGGCTTGGCCCAGCGTGCGCAGGCCATGAAGCTGATCAATGAGCACGAAATGGGTGAGTTGTTCAAGGTGCTGGGTTTTGCCACCCACGACCATTGGCAGGCGCAGGGTTTTGCTGTGGGCGACCGCAGCCACCGTTTATGACGCGAGGCTCAGTCCATGCTTAGATGGGTCATCGTGACCTTTTTGGCGTTGCTGTTGATCAGCTGGGTGCGCCCCTGGCTTGAAAAAATGGGTTTGGGCAAGCTGCCTGGTGACTTTCAATTCAAATTGTTCGGCCGAGAATGGTTCATTCCCCTGACCAGCACCTTGTTATTGAGCTTTATTCTGACCCTGATTGCCAAGTTCTTGTAAACAAAAAGACAAGTTTTAAAACATTTGTGTTACAGTTCTTGCTTGTGACCCAACGCATTGATGAATGGGGCGGTCACATCCAGCGCAGTTCCTGCAAGCTGTCTGAGCCTTTTTAAATTCGGTTCGGCATGTCTCAGAAGAGCGGCGCACCCCCAAACACGGGTGGGTTTGATTTCACGCTTCCCCCTTTTTCAGTGCTCAGAAACAAGCCATTTGGATTCAAATGCAAGCGCCCTGTTGCGCTGACAAGAATCTAATGTGTTGCTCTGTACACACCAATTTTTTAGCTTATTAGATGATTCATACGATTACTTTTGAAAATACCCCCGTCACCGTGGGAAAATACCGCATTGCCGCTTGCCCGCGTGCATTGCCCTGTGGCCG
>CANHXV010000206.1 GCA_947464665.1 Comamonadaceae bacterium | reverse complement strand
TGGACGTGCAGTGCGACTATTGTTTGGTCCCAGAAGGGGGCTTGCGCTTGGCTCATAGCGACGATCGTCATGCCCTGAGTGGCACACAGTGGCTTTCCCTCCAAAATGCTTTGGATGGCGCGACACCCTTTACAGACACGCTTCGTTTGAGCTTAGATATGTTGACGCCACTTCGCACCCAACTTCGCACCTTACTCAATTACCATTGTGGTGTCGGCACTTTAAAGACCCGTCAAATGATGATCGACATTCAAAGTTTGTGAGCCCTTCATGACCCATTATTCCAAAACGGCGCTTTCCGTCAATGTCAACAAAGTGGCCTTGCTTCGTAATTCACGTCACTTGGGTATTCCCAGCGTCTTGAAAGCAGCTCAAATGTGTCTAGAAGCGGGGGCACAGGGCATTACCATTCACCCTCGGCCCGATGAGCGCCACATTCGTTCATTGGACGTATATGAATTGGCTGACTTGATGAAGCGTTGGCCAGACAGAGAGTTCAACATTGAGGGTAATCCGTTTCACCAGTTGATGGATTTTGTGCGAACCTTCCGGCCACACCAAGTGACCTTCGTCCCTGACAGCGAGAGTCAACTTACCAGCGATCACGGCTGGTCATTACCCAAAGATGCAGACGCACTGAAGCCCTTGATTGACGAGTGCAAGTCCTTGGGTGTTCGCGTCAGTTTGTTCATGGACCCCGATCCCAAACAAATGGTTTTTGTGAAGCAAATAGGTGCGGATCGCGTAGAGTTGTACACCGAGCCCTACGCAGCAAGCTTTGGCACACCCACGAACGATGGCTGTTTGGCTCAGTACGTCAGCACTGCTAGGGCAGCCATGGAGCAAGACTTGGGCGTCAATGCTGGCCACGATTTGAATCAAGACAACCTGTCCAAATTTGCACAAGCTGTGCCAGGTTTGTTGGAGGTCTCCATTGGCCACGCTTTGATCGCTGACGCGTTAGAGGTGGGGTACGTCGCTACAGTGCGTGGCTACTTAAAAGCCTTAGGCCGATGAGTCAGGCCTTGGCCCATTTTTTTGAATTGAATAAATACACGCTCAATATGATTTACGGCATCGGTACCGATCTGTGTGATGTACGGCGCATCAGAGCCAGCTTGGAAAAGCACGGCGACCGCTTTGCTCAAAAGGTTTTGAGCGACCAGGAGTTTGCAACTTACAAAGCGCGCAGTGCCAGATGGCCAGAACGGGGTGTTCGTTATGTGGCCACACGATTTTCTGCCAAGGAAGCATTTAGCAAAGCCATTGGTATGGGCATGCGCATGCCAATGACTTGGCGCTCGTGCGAAATTGGCAAACTGCGTTCAGGTCAACCTGTGATTGTTTTGCACGATGCCTTGAAAATCTGGTTTGAGTC
This sequence comes from Comamonadaceae bacterium, assembly GCA_947464665.1. Lineage (GTDB taxonomy): Bacteria > Pseudomonadota > Gammaproteobacteria > Burkholderiales > Burkholderiaceae_C > Limnohabitans_A. Next base: position 1,675 of record CANHXV010000206.1, on the reverse strand, counting down.
CCAACATCTAAAAGCACACATCAGCGTCACTGACGAAGCAGATTACGCGGGCAGTTATTGCATCGTTGAAAAAACCGAATGAACATCCAAGCACCTCTCATCATCGACATTGAAGGCTTTGCGCTCACAACGGTCGACGAAAAACGCCTGAAAAACCCTTTGACGGGTGGTCTCATTTTGTTTGCTCGCAATTGGCAAAGCCGTGCGCAGCTCACGGCTTTGTGTGCAGACATCAAGGCTGTTCGAAAAGATTTGTTGATTTGCGTTGACCATGAAGGCGGCCGAGTACAACGTTTTAGAAACGATGGTTTCACACATTTGCCTGCCATGCGACGATTGGGCGAGATGTGGGCCCAAGATGGCAAAGGTCTGACGGGTGAAGGTGTTTTAAAGGCTTGCAAAGCCGCCACAGCAGTGGGCTACTTGTTGGCTGCAGAGTTGCGCGCCTGTGGTGTTGATTTGAGTTTCACACCGGTTCTTGATTTGGACTATGGCGAAAGCAGCGTCATTGGTGATCGCGCTTTCAGCCGCGATGCGCGCAATGTCAGTTTGCTGGCCAAAAGCCTGATGCATGGCTTGCAGCGTGCAGGTATGGGTAATTGCGGCAAGCATTTTCCGGGGCACGGCTACGTCAAAGCCGATTCACATGTCGACATCCCTATCGACAAGCGCAGCCTGAAAGCCATCCTTCAAGAAGATGCTAAACCCTACGAGTGGTTAAGCAACGAGTTGAGTGCTGTCATGCCCGCGCACGTCATTTATCCCAAGGTGGATGCACGACCTGCTGGGTTCTCTCAAAAATGGGTACAAGAAATTTTGCGCGAACAATTGGAATTCACTGGCGCAGTGTTCAGTGATGATTTGTCAATGGAAGGTGCTCGGGTGTTGGATGGCCAAGCCATTAGCTTCACAAAAGGTGTCTTGGCGGCGCTCGAAGCTGGATGTGATGTGGCTTTGCTGTGCAATCAATCCTTGAAGGGCAGAAAAGTCATTGACGAGGTCTTGGAAGGTCTTGCCGAAGCGCAAGTCAAGGGCTGGTGGCAGCCCAATGACTTGAGTGAATCACGACGCCTAGCGTTGCTGCCCACATTGCCCGCCTTGGCATGGGATGATTTGGTTCGCTCTGTCCATTACCAGCAAGCCTTGGCTTGTTTGCCCTAATATGCAATTTTTTGCTTGGATTTTTAAAATATTTTTCAGTTTACTGGGACTGGTTTTTGTCTTGGGCACACTGTGTATCTTGCTGTTGGCTTTAATTTCTGGCGCGCTTTGGTCTTTGGTTCGTGGTCGAAAACCCGAAGTGGCCGTGGTTTGGCAGCGCTATCAAGACATGGCTCGCAACAAAGCACCCTTTGGTGCTTGGCGCACAAGCTCGCAAAATACGCCAGAGGTGGTAGACGTTGAGGTTAAAGAAGTCACAGAAGCGCCTCGCTCGGATCGATTGCCCAAACAATAAGCCACGGCAAGCATTCAGAACTTGCCTGTTCTGACTCTTAATCTTGCTCTCGCTTTAACGCGGGAAACAAAATCACATCGCGAATGCTGGGGCTGTCTGTCAGCAACATCATCAAACGGTCTATGCCAATGCCGCAACCACCAGCGGGCGGCATGCCATATTCCAAGGCACGCACAAAGTCGTGGTCAAAGAACATGGCCTCATCGTCACCGCTGTCCT
>CANHXV010000205.1 GCA_947464665.1 Comamonadaceae bacterium | reverse complement strand
GTTAATGGCTTCAGCCGTGACGTGATCTGAAGCAATGAGCAAATCGCCTTCGTTTTCACGGTCTTCGTCATCGACCATGATGACAATGCGGCCCGCGCGCAAGTCTGCAACGATGTCTTCTACGGGGGAAATTTGGACAGGCGTCAAGGGACGGCCAGAATTCGTCGTCATGTCACTTCTTTCAAGAGGGCGCAGTTGCAGAAAAAGCTACTGCCACAGAGTTGGCCGATGCATCGTTGTTGAGCATGCGCTCCACATAGCGTGCAATCAAATCAATTTCTAAATTCACGGCGCTTCCTTTTTGCAAAGTGCCCAGCGCAGTGTTGTCTACAGTGTGGGGGATGAGGTTGATACTAAACTCGCACCCAGAAATTGAATCTGAAACTTTGTTGACGGTGAGACTGACGCCGTTGACAGTGATTGAGCCTTTGTAGGCCAAATATTTGCCCATGCCAACAGGTGCTTGAATGCGCAGTTCCCAACTCTCGCCAACCTGCGTAAAGTGAGTCACATGGCCAATGCCATCGACATGGCCCGACACAATGTGGCCACCCAATCGGTCGTGGGCGCGCAAGGCTTTTTCCAGATTCACTTTGCCAAGCTTGTCGAGGCCGCTGGTTTTATCGAGTGACTCGGCTGAGATGTCGATGGTGAACTGATGGGTTGCTAAGTCAAACGAAGTGACAGTCATGCAGGCGCCGTTGATGGCGATGCTGTCACCCAAGCCAACATCGTCCAGGTACCCAGCGGGCACCTCGAGAGTGAGTCGCTTGCCATGGCTTAAAGAGCTGCCCAGGTCGTGGAGGGCGGCGATACGCCCCACGCCGGTGATGATTCCGGTAAACATGGGACGTATTTTCGCAGGGATTAGGCCTGTTTAGGCCGTGACCCTGGCTAAAACCCGCAAATCTTTGCCGATTAACTGCGTTTCTGTGAATTCGAGTGATAAGCCTTGTGACAAGTCTTCCAGAGGTCCCCAACGTGCCATGCCTTGACCGATGCCCAATAATTTGGGGGCCAGGTAAACCAAGACTTCATCTACACAAGCTTCGCGAATGAGCGAGCCATTCAGTTTCTGGCCAGCTTCTACGTGCAATTCATTGACTTCGCGCTGGGCCAAATCGGTCATTAGGGCTGACAGGTCGACTTTGCCATGTTCATTGGGAAGGAGCGTAATGTGGGCACCTAGGGCGGCTAGAGCTGCTCTTTTTTCAGGATGGTCTTTGGCCGCGTAGATCCAAATTTGTCTGGGTGCGGGTGTGCCAGGTTGGCTGTGTTGAAACAGCTTCGCAGAAAGGGGTGTCTCCAGCTTGCTGTCCACAATGACCAGATGCGGCAAGCGAGGCTCAGTACCTAAGTTGGCGCAAAGCCGAAGATCTAAAAGGGGGTCATCTTCCAGCACTGTGCCAATGCCAGTGAGGATGGCGCAGGCTTGGGCGCGCCAAGCATGCCCATCAGCACGCGCTTCTGGGCCCGTGATCCATTGGCTTTGACCATTTTGAAGGGCAGTTTGTCCATCCAAAGACGCGGCCATTTTTAGGCGTACCCAAGGTTTTTGTCGTCTCATGCGGCTCAAAAACCCAGGATTTTGTTGTTCCGCTTGAAGCGCACCATCTCCGATTTCAACTTCAATGCCCGCAGCTTTCAAGCGATCAAATCCTTGGCCTGCGACCAACGGGTTGGGGTCGGCGATGGCGGACACCACTTTGCCAACTTTGGCGTGGATCAGTGCGTCGCAGCAGGGGCCAGTTCGGCCATGGTGTGAGCAGGGTTCTAGCGTGACGTAGACAGTAGCGCCTTCAACGCTGTGGCCTTGGTTGGCGGCATCTTGCAAGGCGACCATCTCGGCATGCAGTCCTCCCGCTTTTTGCGTATGTCCTTGACCTAAAACTTGCCCTTGGCAGTTCACAATGACACACCCCACCCTTGGATTTGGTGTTGTGATGCGCATGGCCTGTGAGGCGATGTTCAGTGCTTTCAGCATGAAGGGGCTGGCGGTCATGGGGTTGAATGATTTGGATCGATGGATGCCAAGGATACGACATGTTAAAGGCCCGCCCAATTGGGGGTGCTGGCGCGTCTCACTTTCCAAACCAATTCTTGTGTGCTGTTGAGCTTATCTTGACTTGGCCAGGTCACTGTCACTTGTAAGCTTTGAAGCAGGCTGGCATCTGTACCTCGCGTGGAAAGGGTGGTGGCGCTCCATTTTGTTTCAAATTGAATGCCGGATTCATTGGAAAAGGTACCTGCATTTTGTGAGTTGTGGAATTGCGAAATGCAAAAAGCGCTTGGCACTTGCCAGCATTCTGCAAGATCTTGCGCCCAGCCACTTGCAAAATCTAAATTTCTTTGAGATAGATTGGCCGCCATGCTGGCCGTGCTGAGTTGGAAGGACCCCAAGAGACCTAGCGCCAAGGTGCCACTGGCAAACAGGGCTTCCAGAACCGTGAAGGCAGCTTGAGAGCGGTTCTGACGGGGTTTAACTGCCATGCCTAAAAGCCTGCGTTTTTCCAAGAGCCAGAAACTCGCTGAACTTTTGATGCATCAATGCCAATGGGCCAGTCAAAGTGGTAAGCCTCGGGGTTGAGGGTGTGAAGTGCCACAGGGTTTTGGCATCCGTTGGTACTTTGAAAATAAACCATGCCAGTGATGGCGGCTTGACTTGCTATTTGGGGGCATTGAACCGCGCAAGCAATGTCTGAAAAAATCAAAACAACAGGTGCACTGTGCTTGCCTAAACTTTCTGTCCATGTGTTCGGGCTGTCGATCCAATACACTGATCGACTGGGTTGTGAAAGCGACGTTAAACCATTTTGCAACTGGGCTGTGGAAATGGCTTTGAGCTGGTCAGGTGTGATGTTGCCAAACTTTTGGCGCCATTCGACCGGTGTGCATTCAGCGGACGTTGACTTGGCTGCTGGCTCAGAAACTGGTGGCACCCAGGGTGCGCTGAGAGGGATGTAAAGGCTTTGCTGTACCGTGGCGCGACTGCCCACGCCGGGTTGCTCGGAATTCAAGCTGATTTGGGCTGTGATTTTGATTTTGTGCGGTGAG
>CANHXV010000204.1 GCA_947464665.1 Comamonadaceae bacterium | reverse complement strand
TGAATGACCAGACCCTACAACTTTTCTGCCGGCCCTGCCGCCATTCCCGATGCAGTCCTGATTCAAGCTGCCAGCGAAATGCTGGACTGGCATGGCAGTGGTATGGGCGTGATGGAAATGAGCCATCGCGGCAAAGAGTTCATGTCTATTTACGAAGAAGCACAAGCCGACCTTCGTGAGTTGCTGGCTATTCCTGCCAACTTCAAAATCTTGTTCATGCAAGGTGGCGGTATTGCAGAAAATGCCATCGTGCCCTTGAATCTTTCGCAAGAAGGCGTGGTCGATTTTGTAGTCACTGGCAGCTGGAGCCAAAAATCCTACAAAGAAGCCGCGCAATTTTGCAAACCTCATTTGGCAGCCAGTGCTCAAGCCTCCAACTTTTCCAATATTCCTTCACCAGCAAAGTGGCAGTTGAGTTCTGATGCAAGCTATGTACATGTTTGCACCAACGAAACCATCGATGGCGTGGAGTACCACAACCTGCCCGATCTCAAGGCGCTTGGAAGCCAAGCGCCTTTGGTCATTGATTTTTCTTCGCACGTTGCATCGCGCAGTTTCGATTGGTCCAAAATTGGCGTGGCCTTTGGTGGCGCACAAAAGAATTTGGGCCCCGCGGGCCTGACCTTGGTGGTGGTCCGAGAAGAATTGCTTGGCAAAGCCATGAAGCATTGCCCAAGCGCCTTCAATTACAAAATGGTGGCCGACAACGGCTCGATGTACAACACGCCCCCTACTTACTCCATTTACATGGCGGGCTTGGTTTTCAAATGGCTCAAAGCACAATCAGAAAACGGTGTCACGGGTGTCGCCGCCATGGAACTGAGAAACATTGCCAAGGCGAAGTTGTTGTACGACTACCTCGACCAATCTCAGCTCTATGAAAATCGAGTTGAAAAATCTTTCCGTTCGCGAATGAACATACCTTTTTACCTAAGAGATGAATCGCGAAACGATGCATTCTTGGCCGGCGCCAAGGCGCGTGGTTTGTTGCAACTCAAAGGTCACAAATCTGTTGGTGGCATGCGCGCCAGCATTTACAACGCCATACCCCTAGAAGGGGTTCAGGCTCTGGTGTCTTACCTCAAAGACTTCGAAGCCACTCAGGCTTAAACACTTATGACTCAACCCATTCAAACAGACGCTTTGGCCGGTTTAAGAATAAAAATTGACTCGCTCGATCAGCAACTCTTGAGTTTGTTGAACCAACGCGCCAAGGTGGCTGAAGAAGTGGGTGAAATTAAGCGCGCTGAGGGTTCGCCCTTTTTCAGGCCCGACCGCGTGGCACAAGTCATTGCCAAAATTGAAAAATCCAATCAAGGGCCCTTGCTCAATGCACATGTGGCGGCTATTTGGCGGGAAATCATGTCAGCCTGTTTGGCATTGGAAGCCCCCCAGCGAGTTGCCGTACTGGGCCCGCAGGGTACTTTTTGCGAGCAAGCTGCCATTGAATTTTTTGGCAGCGCCGCCAGCCTCATTTACTGCAACAACTTCGATGAGGTGTTTCATGCCACGGCCGCCGGCACCGCTCAATTTGGTGTGGTGGGCATGGAAAACTCAACCGAAGGTGTTGTGGCCAGATCGCTAGACTTGTTCTTGCGCTCTCCTGTGCATGTGATCGGTGAAGTGAGCATGCTGGTTCGTCATAATTTATTGCGCCAATCCGACAACCTCCAAGACATTGAAGCGGTTTTGGCGCATCCCCAAGCCTTGGCGCAGTGCCAAGCCTGGCTCACACAACACTTGCCACACGCTGAACGGCGCGCCGCTTCCAGCAATGCCGAAGGCGCACGTTTGGCATCTACCAACCCCTCATGGGCCGCCTTGGCCAGCGAGCGTGCAGCCTCCCAATTTGGTTTACACATCGTGGCCCATGCCATTCAAGACGAAGCCACTAACCGCACACGATTTGCCGTGATTTGTTTGCCGCAAACTTTGGCGACGCCACCTGTTTCTGGCAAAGATTGCACCAGCTTGGTAGTCTCTGTGCCCAACAAGCCAGGCGCCGTTCATGACTTGCTCATGCCTTTGAAAAACAATGGCGTTTCCATGACGCGCTTTGAATCTCGTCCTGCCAAATCTGGTCAGTGGGAATACTATTTTTACATCGACATTCAAGGTCATATTTCTGAGCCGCATGTGGCGGCAGCGTTGCAAGAACTTCAAGGTCTGTGCGCGTTCTACAAGGTTTTGGGCTCCTACCCCGTTCCAGAATGAAATTCGAAAAAGTCGCTCTCATTGGCTGCGGCTTGATGGGCGGCTCGTTTGCACTGGCCGCTCGCGAAGCCGGCTGGGCGCCCCAAATTGTGGGCTTCAGCGCTTCGGCTTCATCTCGGCAAAAAGCCCTCAGCATGGGCGTGATCGACGACACGGCTGACAGCATTGCGCAAGCCGTGCAAGGTGCTGACTTGGTTTTGCTGGCGGTACCGGTCACAGCAACCAGCGCTTGCTTTGAAGCCATAGCGCCAGTCTTGCGATCAGATGCCTTGCTGATGGAAGTTGGCTCTACAAAATCAGACATTGTGGCCGCAGCTCTGAGCACATTGGGCGACAAACTTCATTGCTTTGTTCCGGTTCATCCCATAGCGGGTAAAGAGGTGGCGGGCGTTGAACACTCTGATGCTGATCTTTACAAAGATCGCGCGCTGATCATGACGCCCATGGCAAGCTCGGGCGCGTCGCAGATCCAACTTGCCAAACAAATTTGGAAAAGTTTGGGCAGCTACATCAGTGAGCTCACCCCTGCTGCCCATGACGCAGCCTTTGCAGCGGTAAGCCACTTGCCTCATGTATTGGCCTACGCTGTCATTCGTGGTATTTTTCAGCAAAAAAATGGCGCAGACTTGATTGCCTTGGGAGGCCCAGGCTTCAGAGATTTTTCACGAATTGCAGCCAGCGATCCAGTTGTTTGGCGCGACATCTTAGGCACCAACCGAGAACAAGTGTTGCTTCAGATTGCCCACTTCAAAGAAGCTTTGAATGACTTTGAGACCGTGATTCAACTCAATGACCCGCAAGCCCTTGAAGACATGATTCGTCAAGCCAGTGATTTGCGTTTCAATTGGCGAATGGGCGCAAGCCAGAATTCAAAAGA
>CANHXV010000203.1 GCA_947464665.1 Comamonadaceae bacterium | reverse complement strand
AGCATGAGCTGGAGTCAAGACCAAATGGCGGCCCGTGCCGCACACGAACTGCAAGACGGCTTTTATGTCAACCTAGGCATTGGCATCCCCACCTTGGTTGCCAACCATGTGCCTAGCGACATTGAAGTGTGGTTGCAATCTGAAAACGGTATGTTGGGCATTGGCCCCTTTCCCACAGAAGATGAAGTCGATGCCGACCTCATCAATGCGGGGAAGCAAACAGTCACCACCATCAAGGGCACTTCTATTTTTGGCAGCCATGACAGCTTCGCCATGATTCGCGGCGGCAAAATCAATCTGTCCATTTTGGGTGCCATGCAAGTGAGCGAAAAGGGTGACTTGGCCAACTGGATGATTCCAGGCAAGATGGTCAAGGGCATGGGCGGCGCCATGGACTTGGTGGCTGGCGTGAAGCGCGTGATTATTTTGATGGAACATGTGGCCAAGAAAAAAGATGGCACCGAAGATTTGAAAATCTTGAACCAGTGCACTTTGCCTTTGACTGGCGTGGGCGTGGTCGATCGCATCATCACTGATTTGGCAGTCATGGATGTCGTGTCTGAAGGCCTAAAAGTCATAGAACTGGCGCCTGGCGTCACGCAAGAGTTTTTGCAAAGTAAAACGGGCTGTCCTCTGATCTTCTAATGAAACAATTCAAAATTGCATGCATCCCAGGTGATGGCATTGGGCAAGAAGTCATTCCTGCTTCTCAAGTGGTGCTTGAGGCGCTTGCCCTAGGACAAAGCCAGTTCAGTTTTGAATTCACATCATTCGATTGGGGTGGTGATTACTACCGACAACATGGCATCATGATGCCCGCTGATGGCCTCGATGCCCTGCGGTCCATGGATGCCATTTTGTTTGGTTCAGCAGGCGATCCAAATATTCCAGATCACATTACGCTCTGGGGACTGCGCCTCAAAATTTGCCAGGGTTTTGATCAATACGCCAACGTGCGTCCCACACGCATTTTGCCGGGCATTGATGCCCCGTTAAAGCGATGCACACCTGCGCAACTCAACTGGGTCATTGTTCGCGAAAACTCCGAAGGTGAGTATGCGGGTGTTGGCGGCAGAGCGCATCAAGGCCACCCAATAGAGGTGGCCACCGATGTCTCCATGATGACGCGCGTGGGCGTGCAACGCATCATGCGTTATGCCTTTAAGTTGGCGCAATCAAGGCCGCGCAAGTTGCTCACCGTGGTGACTAAATCAAACGCGCAGCGTCATGCCATGGTCATGTGGGATGAAATTGCCAAAGAGGTGAGCGCCGAGTTTCCCGATGTGCATTGGGACAAAGAATTGGTAGATGCCTGTACGGCGCGCATGGTCAATCGGCCTGCAACGCTGGACACTTTGGTCGCCACCAACTTGCATGCCGATATTCTGAGCGACTTGGCCGCGGCACTGGCTGGCAGCCTAGGTATTGCACCCACGGGCAACATTGACCCAGAACGTCGTTATCCCTCTATGTTTGAGCCCATTCACGGTTCTGCCTTTGACATCATGGGCAAGGGTCTCGCAAACCCTATTGGTAGTTTCTGGAGTTGTGTGATGATGCTGGAACACATCGGTCTGGATCAGCAGGCCCAGCGTTTGATGCAGGCCATTGAGGCTGTTACTGCCAACCCCAAGTTGCACACCCGCGACCTAGGTGGCGAGGCCCATACGCAACAAGTGACCGAGGCGGTGTGCCAGATGCTGCGGCATTAATTCATATTCATCATTACCAAGATGTAGGAGACACAATGGCAAAGAAAACAAAATTTTGGTTAAGTGCAATGGGCCTTAGTTTGGCAACCCTCATGCCGCACCACGCTAATGCGCAAGCCATGCCTGCTTGCCCTGAGAAGAACGTCATGTATTGGCAGGCCTTCCCACCCGGCGGTGAGTCTGATTTGTCTGCAAGGCACCAGCAAGTGGTGCTCAAAAAGAAATGCGGCGCCATCGATACCATCATTCAATACAAAGCCGGTGCGGGCGGCGGCCTCATGTGGGCCCAAATGAACAACCTGCCAGGCGATGGCCTCAATGTGGTGGGCATCAATTTGCCACACATTGTGTTTCAGCCTATTGAAGGTGAAGTTCAATACAAAACGGCCGACATCACGCCCGTCTTTTGGTTTCATTACACCCCCGATGTTTTGGTGGTGCCTGAAAGCAGTCCGATTAAAAACTTCGCTGAGTTCATTGCTGCGGCCAAACAGTCGCCCGGCAAAATGAACTTGGGTGGCTCGGGCTTGAACTCAGCCAACCATGCTGCGCATGAGCGTCTGAATGCAGCCTTTGGCATCAAGAGCACCTACGTGCCCTACAAAGGCACTGGCGATATGTCTATGGCAGTGGTCGGTGCGCAAATTGATGGCGCTGTGACCTACACACCTTTTGCCATTGCCAATCGCGGTAAAGTGCGCGCCTTGGCTGTGGCCATGGAGAAACGCCATCCCCTGATGCCAACTGTGCCCACCTTCAGAGAGCTTGGCGTCGATTGGATTGACGGAGCCTATCGCGGCGTGGGCGTGCCAAGGTCAACCTTACCAGAGGCCCGCAAAAAATTATCTGACATGTGGCTGGCTTTGAACAACGATGCTGAAATGAAAGAGCTGGCAGCTAAGAGTGGTTTTGAGTTGGTCAACATTGGCACCGATCAAATGGACGCCTTCATGAAAGAGCGCATCGCTTTGTACATCGAAGGCGCCAAACGATTGGGCTTAGGTAAAAAATAAATTTCGTGATCAAGGAGATAAAAATGCGTTCTATTTTTTCTAAGTTCAAACAAGTTTGCACAGTCACACTGTTGGTTATGGCATTACCCCTCGGTGCTCTTGCGCAGGCCTACCCCACCAAGCCTATCAAAATGATTGTGCCGTTCCCAGCGGGCGGTACCACTGACATTGTGGCGCGCATCATTGCGCAGAAGATGACTGAGTCGATGGGCCAGCCCGTCACGGTTGACAACAAGGGTGGTGCTGGCGGCAACATTGGCGCAGACCTCATGGCCAAAGCAGCACCCGACGGTTACACCATCATGATGCACAACCTGTCCTTCCCATTGGCGGCGGTTGCACAAGCGCTAGCAAACCGCTCACCCTT
>CANHXV010000202.1 GCA_947464665.1 Comamonadaceae bacterium | reverse complement strand
CGCTGCTGGCGGCCAAATCCTTTCAAATGACAGACAAAACGGATGCCGCAAAAGCGGCCCTGCAATGGGCCAGCGAAAGTGCATCCGATCAAGGCACGGTCCAATTGGCTCGTCTGCGCTTGGCCAACTTACAAATGCAGCAAAAATTCTATGACGATGCTTTAAAAACGCTGTCAAAACCCTTTGATCCTGCATTTGCCGGACTTGCTTCTGATGTTCAAGGCGATCTTCATGCCGCTCAAAACAAGTCGCCAGAAGCCATCAAATCTTACAGCGAAGCATGGCGTCAGTTGGAGGAAAATTCTGAATACCGGCGTTTGGTGGGTGCCAAGTTGAATGCTCTGGGCGTAGATCCTGACGCTGCGAAAGGTGTCTCGCAATGAAATTTCAGTCCTTCTGTGCTGGGATCAGGGAGAGAAGCATGGCTTGTTTGTCCTACGCAACAACTGGCATATTGCTCATGGGCTTGGTCGCTTGCTCTAGCACCCCTAAGAAGCCAAGCCCAACAGCATTGACCGACTTCAAACCCCTAATGAGCATCAGCAAAGGCTGGTCGGTCCAACTCGGCCCTCTCGACCCAGATGCCAGCGCTCTTTTGAGCCACAACTTGACCGAGGGTCGGTTAGCATTGGTCAGTGGCAGCGGGCTGCTGATGGTGTTGGACGCCGAAACGGGTGTTGAGTCTTGGCGTCATGCTTTGAATACCCCAATTGCCGCTGGCGTTGGGGGAGATGGCGAGCGTTTTGCTGTTATTTCAAAAGCCAACGAATTGATTGCAATTTCAAACGCCAAGGTCATTTGGCGGGTCAAGTTGCCGGCATCTTCTTTCACCTCGCCTTTGGTTGCCGGTGGCCGAGTCTTTGTGTTAACGGCCGATAGAACGGTGATGGCCTTTGATGGCGCATCAGGACAAAGGTTGTGGAGTCAGCAACGCTCTGGCGACCCCTTGGTTTTGAAACAATCAGGCATCCTGACGACTTTTCAAGACAGGCTGCTGGTTGGCCTTTCTGGCCGATTGGTGGCCATGAATCCTGCCAATGGCGTGTCAATGTCTGAACTTAGCATTGGCTCCTCACGCGGCACCAACGAAGTTGAGCGTTTGGTTGACTTGGTGGCAGGTGTTTCGCGTGTTAACCATGTCATTTGTGCCAGAGCATTTCAAACTTCTGTCACCTGCATAGATGCCCTGAAGGGCAGCAACTTATGGACACGTGCATCACAAGGGCATGTGGGCTTAACAGGTTCAGAAACCCAACTTTTTGGTGCTGAATCTGACGGTAAATTAGTCGCATGGCAGCGAAACAACGGCCAAGTCGCATGGCAATCTGATGCGTTGCGTTTTAGGGGGCTCACTGCACCGAATTGGGCTGGCGGCCAGTTGCTTGTTGGCGACAGTTTGGGCTGGGCCCATTGGATTGATGCAAGCAATGGACAAACCATTGGACGCATGCAAGTCGATGCGTCTGGCATTGCAATGACGCCTCTGCGTGTTGGAAAAAATTGGGTGATCGTGACTCAAAGTGGCTTGGTACAAGCCCTCAAAGCCGAATAACATCCAACTGAAAGACAGATTTGAAACCCGTACTGGCCTTGGTCGGACGCCCCAACGTGGGCAAGTCCACTTTATTCAATCGACTCACCAAAACTCGCGATGCCATTGTCGCAGACTTTGCGGGTCTCACGAGAGATAGACACTACGGTCAAGGGCGCCAGGGTCGATATGAATACATCGTCATTGATACAGGTGGGTTTGAGCCTGATGCCCATGACGGTATCTATAAAGAAATGGCCAAACAAACGCAGCAAGCAGTTGCTGAGGCCGATGTGGTGGTCTTTGTGGTGGATGCCCGCGCAGGCGTTTCTGCGCAAGATTATGACATTGCCAAGTATTTAAGGCGCATTGGTAAGCCTTGTTTGTTGGTTGCCAACAAGGCTGAAGGTATGCGCGAGGGCGTTCAAATCAGCGAGTTTTATGAACTTGGATTGGGCGACGTCATTCCCGTTTCTGCGGCCCATGGCCAAGGCGTTCGAAGCCTTGTTGAGTTGGCACTTGACCCCCTGTTGCTGCCCGAAGACGATGCTGACGTAGAACCAGATTTGAGTGTGGTCAAGTTGGCTGTGGCGGGGCGCCCCAATGTGGGCAAGTCAACTCTCATCAACACATGGTTAGGTGAAGAGCGTTTGGTCGCCTTTGACATGCCAGGCACCACCCGTGATGCCATCACGGTTCCCTTTGAACGAGACGGTCAAAAGTTTGAACTCATTGACACGGCCGGTTTGCGCCGCAAAGGCAAGGTGTTTGAAGCCATTGAAAAATTTTCGGTCGTTAAAACTTTGCAAGCTATCGAATCTGCCAATGTCGTTTTGTTGTTGTTAGACGCAACTCAGGGTGTGACCGAGCAAGATGCTCACATTGCGGGCTTTATTTTGGACAGTGGTCGGGCGGTTGTGTTGGCCGTCAACAAATGGGATGCGGTCGATGCGTACCAACGCGAATTGGTAAACCGATCGATAGAAAATAGACTGCCTTTTCTCAAGTTTGCTAACTTGCACACCATTTCAGCCAAAAAACGTCAAGGCTTGGGTCCTGTTTGGAAATCCATCACGCAGGCCCACAAATCGGCCATGGTCAAAATGACCACCCCCGTTTTAACGCGTTTGCTGCTTGAATCTGTTCAGTTTCAAAGTCCTCAGCGTGGCGGCATGTTTCGTCCAAAATTGCGTTATGCACACCAAGGTGGCATGAATCCGCCAGTCATTGTGATTCATGGTAATTCTTTGGAACATGTCACAGAGACCTACAAACGGTATTTGGAAGGGCGATTCCGCAAAGCCTTTGATTTATCAGGGACGCCTTTGCGCATTGAAATGAAAACATCGCAAAATCCCTTTGCCGACAAAGATGCAGGGTAATTTGTAAGGTTTTTAAAAAGGACTTGCACAAATTGCCCCTTTTGATGTGTTAAGGTGAAACCCTTAATTCAATTCAAAACACGGAGAATATCGTGAACAACAAAGGGCAACTTTTGCAAGATCCCTTCCTCAACGCATTGCGTCGTGAGCATGTGCCAGTGTCCATTTACTTGGTCAACGGCATCAAACTCCAAGGCCAAATTGAGTCATTTGACCAGTACGTGGTTCTGCTTCGTAACACGG
>CANHXV010000201.1 GCA_947464665.1 Comamonadaceae bacterium | reverse complement strand
GCGTGTTCGGCGGTTTCATTATGGCCGGCGGCAGCATGAAGCCGATTATCAAATCTGCGCCGATTGAGACCTTCATTATTTTGGGCGCTGGTATTGGCGGCATGCTCATTGGCAACAGCATGGACATTTTCAAGGGCGCTTTGGCCGGCATGGGCAAAGTGTTCAAAGGGCCCGCATATCACAAAGAAGATTATTTGAGCACCATTTTTGTGGTGTCAAAAATCATGAAAACGCTTAAAACCGAGGGCCCTGTGGCCCTCGAAGCGCACATTGAAAATCCTGAATCGAGTGCCATCTTTGGCGAGTATCCCAAAATTTTGCATGACCATGCCTTGTTGGATTTGGTTTGCAACACAGTTCGTTTGATGGTGGTGTCCACCAGTCCTCTAAGCCCCTATGCGGTGGAAGACGTGATGGACTTGTCCATCAAAACGCACCACCACGATGCGCTCAAAGCACAAACTGCTTTGGCTACTTTGGCCGGCGCGCTGCCTGCTTTGGGTATTGTGGCTTGTGTGTTGGGTGTGGTGAAAACCATGGACGCGATTGACCAGCCGCCTGCAGTGCTCGGTGCCATGATTGGTGGCGCTCTGGTGGGTACCTTCTTGGGCGTGTTCATGGCCTATGGCTTCATTGAACCCATGGCATCGCGCTTGGCGCAGATCATTGACGATGAAGGCCAAATTTACAAAGTGGTGAAACAAATCATCATTGGAACCCTTCACGGCCACCCTATGCCTTTGATCATTGAGGCTGCGCGAGCGGGTATCAGTCATCACAATCAGCCAAGTTTTGCTGAAGTGTTTGATGGCTTGCGAGGAGCCTAACCGCCATGGCTGAGGCAGTTTTAGAAGCTCAGACAGAAGAGGCTAAAGCCCTTGTGGCTGAAGCGCCAGTGGCTGATGCTGCCGCTGAAGACGCGGCCGAGGCTGCGCCGCTGATTCCTGAAGAGGCTGCCGTTGATGCGCCTGTGGTGGTTGCGCCCAGCATCACCATTAAAAAAATCATGGACGATGGGCACGGAGGTGCTCACGGGGGTGCATGGAAAATTGCGCTAGCCGACATGATGACGGCCATGATGGCCTTCTTCTTGTTGATGTGGTTGTTGGGTGCGTCCAATGCCGACCAACGCAAAAGCATTGCCGACTATTTCAAGCCCACATCTCACAGCAATGTGACCATGGGTAAATTGGCAGGCTCAGACGGTATGTTGGGCGGCCGCTCAGTCATTGATCCCGATGGCTTTCCCTTTTCCGCCAAGCAGACCAGCTCACTGAACATGGTGACGCCGCGTTCACAGGGCGGCCCAACTGAAAACGATCCGTCCCCCAATGGTTCAGACAGCAAAGAGTCTGGGCAGGATGGCGATCCAGGTAAAAAATCTGCCGCTGCTGCAGACGCCGCCAACTTTGAGAAGATGGAAAAAGAGATCAAAGAAGCACTCGCCAAAAATCCGAAGCTCGACAAGTTGAAAGATCAAGTGCAGTTTGCGCGCGACAAAGATGGCTTGCGAATTGAAATCATCGACAAAGCCGACTTCGCCATGTTTGGCTTGGGCACCACCACCATGACGCCCAGAGCGCAGGCTTTGCTTACCGAAGTGTCTAAAACACTGGCAGCTTTGCCCAACAAAGTGGCCATTCGAGGGCACACCGACAGCGTGCAATTTGCCAACACAGATGACAGAAACAACTGGTCTTTGTCCGCTGAGCGCGCTGAGGAAACTCGAAAGATCATTGAGAAAAAGGGCATTCCAGGCAATCGATTTGCCAAGATTGAAGGCGTGGCCGATACGGCGCCCTACAACCCTAACGACCCGAAAGACC
This sequence comes from Comamonadaceae bacterium, assembly GCA_947464665.1. Taxonomy (GTDB): domain Bacteria; phylum Pseudomonadota; class Gammaproteobacteria; order Burkholderiales; family Burkholderiaceae_C; genus Limnohabitans_A. Next base: position 1,344 of record CANHXV010000201.1, on the reverse strand, counting down.
CGCGCAATAGGCGGATCAGCATCACGGTGATGAACCAGTAAACCTCTTCAAAGCAGCTTTTTCGAGCTGCTTTTTTTTGGCCTTGACCAACACAGTCTGAATGATGATAATTATTTCAAGCTTCAACTATTGAAGTTGAAACAATTTAAATGCCAGTCTGAAATAAGGGATCTGATCATGAACATCGTGTGCTTAGGCGGCGGGCCCGCTGGCCTGTATTTTGGGTTGCTCATGAAGTTGCGTCACCCTGAGCACCACATCACGGTGCTAGAGCGCAATAAACCCTATGACACTTTTGGCTGGGGCGTGGTTTTCTCGGATGCCACCATGTCAAGGTTACAAGTGGCAGACCCTATGACAGCGTCTGATATATTGGGATCGTTCAACCATTGGGATGACATTGCTGTGCACTTCAAGGGCGAAACCATGCGCTCAGGCGGCCACGGGTTTTGCGGTATTGGTCGCAAGCGCTTGCTCAATATATTGCAAAAACGCTGCGAAGCCTTGGGCGTTGAGTTGGTGTTTGAAGCGGAGGTTGATGCCCATGCCGACATCGGTGCGCAATACAAAGCCGACTTGGTGATTGCCTGTGATGGCATCAACTCCAAGGTCCGCACACGCTTTGCAAACACCTACAAGCCAGACATTGATGAGCGCCATTGCCGGTTCGTGTGGCTGGGCACGCGGAAATTGTTTGATGCGTTCACCTTTGCCATTGAGGAAACAGAGCACGGCTGGTTTCAAGCACATGCCTATCAATACGATGGTGACACTTCGACCTTCATTGTAGAAACACCCGAGCCTGTGTGGAAAGCGTCAGGTTTTGAAAGCATGACGCAAGAAGAGTCGATAGTTTTTTGCGAAAAGCTATTTGCCAAATACCTCGATGGCCATCCCCTCATGACCAATGCCCAGCACCTGCGTGGCTCTGCCCATTGGATTAAGTTTCCGCGTGTCATTTGCGATCAGTGGGTGCACTGGGATACCACTTCCGATGGCCGCTCTGTGCCCTATGTTTTGATGGGGGATGCCGCGCACACAGCACACTTTTCCATTGGGTCTGGCACCAAGCTAGCGCTAGAAGATGCCATTGAATTGGCCGACACCTTTGAGCGATTCGGTCATGAAGTGCAGGGCATGAAAGAAGTGATGACGGCCTACCAAGCGACACGGTCGATTGAGGTTTTGAAAATTCAAAATGCCGCGCGCAATTCTACGGAGTGGTTTGAGAATGTGGCGCGTTATGTCAACTTGCCACCGCAGCAATTTGCTTATTCATTGCTCACCAGAAGTCAGCGGATATCGCATGAGAACTTGCGCCTAAGAGATGCTGAATTTGTTTCG
>CANHXV010000200.1 GCA_947464665.1 Comamonadaceae bacterium | reverse complement strand
TGGTGCGGCTGGCGGGGATCGAACCCACGACCCTTGGCTTCGGAGGCCAATACTCTATCCACTGAGCTACAGCCGCGCCTGATTCATTGCTGAGAGTGGACGCCGATTATGGCATGCGCCCCCTTATTTCATGGATTTCAAGGGCGAAGCCAAAAGTCTCGGAGGTTATAATCGAAAGTTGATTCCGACCCACCAGACACACCAGTTCACTAGAGATTCATTGAGGACGCTATGAGCGACAACAGCCCAGATCATGCCCACGAAGACCACACCGGCCCGGTCAAAACCCCCAAGCAAATGTTGATATTGAGCTTTGCCTCTTTCGTCATTCCAGTTTTCATCATCATAGGCTTGGTGTACTACGTCACCTTGGCCAACAAAACGGCCCCTGGTGGTGACACCGAACGCTCTGTTGCAGAACGCATTCAAAAAGTAGGCGCCGTTGAAATTCGCGATGCCAACCGCCCCATGAAAGCTGGCCAAGAGGTGTACAAGGCTCAATGTGCCGCTTGCCACGACGCAGGTCTCGCAGGCGCTCCCAAGTTTGCAGATGCAGGCGCATGGGCAGCTCGCATCAAAACGGGATATGACGCTTTGCTAAATTCTGCTCTGAAAGGCAAAAACGCCATGGGTGCACAAGGCGGCGGCGACTACAGCGACCTGGAAATTGGCCGTGCTGTGGTCTACCTGACCACTTCTGCGGGTGGCAAGTTCAAAGAGCCAGAAGCACCTGCTGCCGAGAAAAAGTAATTCACACAGCACAGCCCCTAGCTTGCGGGCCTGCTTATCAAACCGCTCGGTGTAAATCAGAGCGGTTTTTTATTGACAGCCTCGGGACTGAGGGTGTAGCCAAATTGATTTGGCATGTCGGCCGCATTCAAGGACTCTAGGGGCCACAAGCCAAGTTCCAAACCCTCTGCCGCTTTGGCCACATCCAAGGTGTGCAGCAAGCCAAAGCCCATGGCCGTTTGAAAATACACCCGCCCTGCTTCATCTGTGTAACAAGTTTGAGCTTGAGTTTCTGCGCTCGTTTGCGCCGTCAATTTGAAGTCCGAAGACAGTCGCCAAACAAAGGGGGTGGCGGCCAACTCCACGTAAACACGCTGCGGTCCATTTTGAAAAAACCAAGCGCCCGTTGAATCTGCTGCGTAGTTGCGGTGAATAAACTCAATCAGTTTTTCATGCTGAAGCAAGGACCCCTTGGCCCCAGGCACGCCACTTTGAAAGCGGCCTTGCGCTTGTGTTGGGTCATCTCTGAGGTACCAATGCCCGCGTTCATCCAAGCCTAGCCAACCATAACAGTTCGGCACGTTGGGCCACTTGGCCATGGCTTGTTTGACAATATCATCCATGCTTTGGATCTTAGTGGATGTGCTCTAACAACCATCGACCCACCGCCTCTGGCATGGCTTTCAAATGCCCTGGCCATGAACCACTTGCAAAGCCAACATGACCGCCATTGTCTGGTTGCCAGAGTGTGACGTGAGGACTGACTTTTTCCAAAGTTGGCAAACTGTCATAGGGAATGAAGGGGTCATTCTTGGCATTCAAAGCCAAGGCTGGCAATGCAATGCGTCCCATGTGCTGCAGCGCCGAAGCACGCAGCCAATAGTCATCGGTGCTTTTAAAACCATGCAAGGGCGCTGTGAACACATCGTCAAACTCATAAAGGTCTTGGGCCGACATGAGTTTGTTGGCGTCAAACAGGCCAGGAAACTGCTTGAGTTTGGCCATGGCTTTGGGCTTCATGCTGCGCAAAAACATGCGTGTGTAAACCTGCCGGTTAAAACCTCGACCGATGGCGTGGCCGCTGGCAGTCAGATCTAAAGGTGAACAAATTGAAGCCACTGCATTGACAACTTTTTGCGCTGACTGGCCGTGCTCTCCAGCCCAGCGCATCAATGCATTGCCTCCCAAGGACACACCCGCTGCCAAAAGACTGGGCCGACTTTGTGCATCGACCAAGCGCTTGAATTTGCGCAGCAAATGGTCTATCTCTTCATGGTCGCCTGAGTGATACGCACGCGGCGCCAAGTTCAAAGTACCACTGCAACCTCTGAAGTGCGGCACGGCAATGTCACACCCGTTTTGCAAACCCCAATCGGCAAAGGCTTGCGAATAGTGGCTAGCAGAAGAGCCCTCCAAACCATGAAATAGCACCAACAAGGGTTTTGAAATCTGAGAAGTCGTGGCTTCGCAAAAGTCCACATCCACAAAGTCATCGTCTGGTGTGCTCCAACGCTCGCGCCGCCAACAGGGCGCAGTTGTCTCAAACCTGCGCGACCACCTTGCCGACCAAATGGTTTGCAAATGGCCGCCGGGCAACCATGAAGGTGCGGCGTAATCTGTCAATGAAGTACCGATGGGCTTGAGGAAACTTCGGCAGGCGCGTTAGGTGTGCCCGGACTGGCGTGGTGTGCCACCATGCGCCAGCCTTGCGGTGTCTTGTGATACACATTGGTGGTGAGCACATAGGCCGTTTGCGGGCCATCAGAGCCCAATACTTCAACACGTTCCACCAAATGGTGCATGGCGCTGGCCAATGAATCGACTTTGTGAACATTCGTGGGGTACGCTTGCACGGTGCCATTGGCAAACATGGCTTCAAAGGTAGCACGGATGGCGCCCGAGCCAATTAATCGCGGCCCGCCAGGATGCACGCACACAATTTCTTCTTCATCGGCCCAACACGACATCAAACGCTCTATGTCGCCTTGCCTCAGTGCATCGTAAAACGCCGCCTCGATGTCGTCAGGATTGCCACCCAATGTGGCGGCTTGAAGTTTGGCTTTGCGCATGGTGTCCTTAGAAACAAAAAACCCGGCAGGCGCCGGGTTTCAAAAAACTTGTCAGCGTGTGCAACGCCCACATTTTATTTTTTAGTGCGGAACTTGCGCAAGGCGGCCAGTTGCGCTGCAAACACAGCCAACTCACTTTGCGCACGTGCCATGTCGATTTCAGACTTGGCATTGCGAAGAGCGTCTTCTGCTGCTGCTTTAGCGGCATTGGCTTTTTCTTCGTCCAAGTCTTTACCGCGAATAGCAGTGTCTGACAACACGGTCACGTGGTCGGGTTGCACTTCCAAAATACCGCCAGCCACAAAGACAAATTCTTCGGTGCCGTCGGTTTTTTCGATGCGAACAGAGCCAGCCTTGATGCGTGAGATCAGAGGTGTGTGAC
>CANHXV010000199.1 GCA_947464665.1 Comamonadaceae bacterium | reverse complement strand
GGACAAAAAGGGCTTGATCAAGGGTGAGATCATTTTGGTGCCAACGGTCAATCCCATTGGCCAGTCTCAACTTGTTGGTAATTCCCATGCTGGCCGCTACAACCACCTCAGTCATGAAAACTTCAACCGAAATTGGATCGATTTGTCAGAGCCGGTTGCGCAAAAGGTATGGAAAAAAATTGGCACCCATCCTGAAGCCAATGTGAAGATGATTCGAAAAGCGGCCTTAGAGGCTTTGAACGAAATGAAGCCGGCCAATGAACTTCAAACGCTGCGGATAGAAATGCAGAAACTGAGTACAGACGCCGACTACGTGCTTGACTTGCATTGCGATATTTATGCTGCGTTGCATTTGTTCACCGCTCACAATGACTGGATCAAAGGGCCTACTGGACCCTTAGGCAACGCCGGTGCTTTGCAAGCCTTGGCAGCAGATTTGGGCGTCGAGGCCACGATGTACAACGACCCTTACCCCAGCACCCTTACCTTTTCTGGCGTAAATAGCGCTTTGTGGGCGCGCCTGCAAGATAAGTTTCCACAAGCCCACATTCCCCAAGCTTGTATGTCGGTCACTTTGGAAATGCGCAGCCAACACGACGTGAGCGATGCACTGGGCCTATCGGACGCCAAAAATCTATACCGTTGGTTGGTCAGGCAAGGTGTGGTAGGGGGCAAAGCAGCCCCTCTGCCCAAAATGAAAAGTGCCGCATCGCCAATCAGCGGCATGGACGTGGGTTACAGCAAGGGCACAGGCTTTTTGGTGTTCCATGTCAAACCAGGCGCCAAGGTCAAAAAGGGACAAGCCATTTGCGATGTGATTGACCCCGCCAACCCCAATGGACCCAAAGCCCGCACCACCTACACCAGTCAAACCGATGGCATTTTGTTTTCACGAAGGCTGGATGGCTACCTGTCGTGGCCAGGTCAGGTGATGTTCAGAATTGCAGGCCCCAAGCCCTTGGCACACCGAATGGGCTTGTCGGGCTTGGACGATTGAAAGTCAAACTTAGATTTTTCCTAAGTAATCAGATTTGCCAATTTCGACACCACTGGCGCGCAGCATGCTGTACGTGGTGGTGGTGTGGAAATACAAATTGGGCAAGCCATGGCCCAGCAAAAATTGCATGCCCTTGTAGTGCGTTTCTTTCTCGCCACGCTTGACCACAATGTCTTTGTCTTCGGTGCCGTCAATTTGCTCTGGCTTGAAGGTCTCTAAAAACGCAATGGTTTTAGCAATACGCACTTGCAAATCTTTCAAATCTTTTTCAGTGTCTTCATGGGCTGGAATCTCAACGCCCGCTAGCCGAGCGATCAGTCCCTTGCAAACATCGCATGCAATTTGCACTTGTCGGCTCAAGGGAAACATGTCGGGGTAAAGTCGCATTGAAGCAAATACCACGGGATCTATTTTCTTGGCTTCGGCATGCGCTTGCGCCTTGTCTAAAAGATGCGACAAGTTAATCAAGCCATTGATCAAACGGGGCACACTGGCTTGGTACATGGAAATGGTCATAAGTTCTCCGGTTTAAAAATACAAAAAAATGCACGGCTTGTTCAGGTTGCTTCAAGGAAGCGCTCTACAAGTCGCGTCCAGTAAGCTGCGCCATAGGACAAGTTTTGGTCGTTGAAGTCGTATTTGGGGTTGTGCAACAAAACACTGTCTGTGCCATTGCCAATTCGCAAGAAACAACCTGGTTTGTGCTGCAGATAGTAGGCAAAGTCTTCGCTGCCAGTCACCGGGCCAAAGGGAAATACCACCTTGTCTTCTCCCACCAACTCTACAGCAACCTGACGGGCAAAATCAGTTTCGGCTAGCGAGTTAATGACCACGGGGTAACCGCGTTCATAAGTGATTTCCACCTCACCCCCGTAAGACTCCACTTGCGCGCGCACCAGTGTCTTGATCCGTCTCTCCAACAACTCACGCACCTCAGGGCTGAAGGATCGAATGCTGAGCGACATGCTGGCAGAGTCGGGAATGACGTTGGACACACTGCCGGCATGGGCCGTGCCGATGGTGACCACCGATGTTTGCAGGGGATCGATGTTGCGCGAAACCACCGTTTGCAACGCCATGATCAAGCTGCCCATGATAACCACTGGGTCTACTGCTTGGTGCGGTCTTGCGGCATGGCCGCCCTTGCCCTTGACTTTGATGTAGCACGTGTCGGAGGCAGACATGAAGGCACCCGCACCAAACATGAATGTGCCGACGTCAACCCCTGGATGGTTGTGAATGCCAAAAATAGCATCGCACGGAAACCGTTCAAATAAGCCATCGGCAATCATTTGCTGAGCGCCGCTGTCCTTGCCGGCCTCTTCGGCGGGTTGGAAAACCAAGTGAACCGTGCCCTTGAAATTCTTGGTTTTGGCCAATTGCTGAGCAGCACCCAACAGCATGGTGGTGTGGCCATCATGGCCACAGGCATGCATGGTGCCGGCATGTTGACTGGCGTATGGTTTTTGGGTTTCTTCTTGAATGGGCAAGGCATCCATGTCCGCGCGCAAAGCGATGCCCTTGCCTTCGCCATTTTTCAAAGTCGCCACCAAGCCATGACCGCCGACATTGCGCGTCACTTGATAACCCCAGGCTTGCAACTTCTCTGCAACCCACTGAGCAGTTGATTTTTCCTGAAAAGAGAGTTCGGGAAATTGATGCAAATGACGTCTGGCTTCTGTCAAAGATTCCTGAGCGCCGAGCAAGTCAGTCAGTTTGCAAAAACAATCGTAACGAGCATTCATGGTGTGTCCTTTGAAGTTGTTGTGGGTGTCTTGCGCAACAGTTTAATGGGCCTTAAACAACCTTAGACAACATGTGCGGCGTTTTTCCCGCACCCAAGTCCCAATAAAGCCCTGTCATGACTTGAAGTGCCTCTTTGAGCAGTTCAGGGGGCAGGTGCTCATTGGGTGCGTGTTGAGAACAACCTGGATACGAGTGGGGTACCCAAATGGTTTTCAAACCTAGGACATCGGTAAAGATATCGTTGGGCAGTGAGCCCCCTAAATTGGGCAGAATGGCGGGGTTTTTTTGGGTTGTTTGCTGCAAAGAATGGGCAACCCATTTGACCCATGGGTCATCGGGGTCAATTCGGGTGGCTTTGAAAATTTCATCGCGCGCCGCTGCAATTTGGACATAGCCAAAACCATGGCTGTCCAAATGCCGCCTGAGCGCACTCAAGATGTCTGAACTGTCGATGCCCACCACAAATCGCAGTTGGCAAGTGGCCTTGGC
>CANHXV010000198.1 GCA_947464665.1 Comamonadaceae bacterium | reverse complement strand
TTGGCGTCTGTGGTGGTATCGGTCATGTCGTTTTCCTGAAAATTTATTGCATACCGGGAATACAAGCCCGTTCAATTTGCACAGCTGTTTGTGCGCCTATGGTACCCACTTGAACATCAAAGGCGGGCAATCCGTTGACCAGCAATCTGGCCAACTCGGGTTTCTTGAAGAAGAGTACATCGCCTTCTTTCATGGCTTCAATTTCACCAAAAGAAGACTCTACACTGCCCAACAAAACACGGGCTTCTAAGCTGGCACTGTCTACGGCTTCTTCAAGCTCTTCTCGCCATTGCTTGTCTGACTCGTCGTTGCCATCACCCGATTGAACACGGCTTCTAAGCAGTTCACGGATGGGCTTGAGCGACGCGTAGGGATAAACAAGGTCAATGAAGCCTTGCGAATCCATGTTTCCTTCTGCTTCAAAACGGGTCAAAATGACCAAATCATTCTCGTCGGCGATCTGTGCAAACTGGGGGTTGATTTCAGAACTCACCAGTTCAAATTCGATAGGCAAAACGGCAGACCAAGCGTCTTGAAGTGACTTGAAGAAGACCTCCAAAATCATGTTGATGATGCGTGATTCTGTGGGTGTGAACAAACGACCAGGGGGCAAATTTCCTACGCCTTTGCCAAAACCGCCAAAGAAACTGTCCAATGAACTAAACACCACGGTAGGGTCAATGACCACAATGGAATTGCCGCGCAAGGGGTTCATGCGAACCACATTGACAGACAATGGCGCCTTCAAACTTTTGAGGTAATCACCAAAGCGAACAATTTCTACTTGATTGGGATTGACCTTCGGGCTGGTGCGCAGCATTTCGACCAGTCCCAAGCGAAATGTGCGAATAAAACGCTCGTTGATCATGTCGATCGAGGTGATGTTCACCCCTAAGCTGCTGTCTTCGCTGGCCAGGTCGTGTTTCTTCACCCGAGCGGTGGTGTTGAAACCAGTGTCGACTGGAATCGAGCCATCCATCACGCCTTCTGCCAAGGCAGAAAGTTCGTCGGGTGTTAATAAAGAAGTGGCCATGAAACTCAAACAATCAAAATGAAATTACGCAAATGCTTTAGAAGGCCAATTGAATTACTGAACGATGAAATTCGTGAAATGAATTTCTTCGATGCCGCCAAAGTCTTCGTATTTTTCTAGCAAAGTATTCATGCTGTCGCGAATCTTCACGGCAAGCTCTTTGCGGAACTCTGGCTTGACCAAATCTGCATCTGTTGTGAGGCGCATCACATCCATCACCGCTGAGCGAAGGGCGAAATCGTGCTTCTTCACATTTTCAAACACGCGATCGTCGTAGTGCGTCATGACAGCAATTTGAACGGACATCACTTTTTTGGAGCCGCTGACATTGACCAAGAACTCACGTTCAATTTGCATGTAGGTGTACTCAAAGCGTGTGAGCTCAGGTGAACCTTTGGTCTTTTTGCTGGGTTTGCCATCGCCTTTTTTGTCGCCCGGCGCACCTGGCGCACCATGGCCGTCAGCTGCACCTTCAGCGAGCTCAGGATCGACGACGGGTTTGGGATTGAAGTAACCTGTGAAAAAGAGCGTGCCCAACACAATGCCCACGATGAGCACGATTAAACCCACCACGCCCCCAATGATCAGGACGATCGGCTTCTTCTTTTTCGGCTCTTCTTCAACGACTTCTGCTGCTTCTGGGGCTGCTGTTGCCATGGGGCACCTCTATATAAACAAATTGTCACCGGTTTAACCGGGCGTTTTCACATCATTCTTTAAGCCAGTGTGTCCCAAGCATCTGAAGATCTAAGTTCTTTGATGCGAGTTTCAGCGGCCTTCACCTCTGACACAGGGGCGTTGACTGTATTGTCAGACTCCGAGTTTTGTCGAGGTGTCGAGTTTCCGCCAGAACCTTTCTGGTTTTCACTGTTCACCCAGACATTAGCAACTGTCATGCCCGATTGTGCCAAGCTATCTCTGAGTTTGTTCATGCCTTGTGCAATCAATTCACGCGTCAGCATGTTGTCAGTTTTAAATACAGCGTCCAAACCGGTGGCATTCATGTCAAGTTCAACATCAATTCTGCCCAAATGTGCGGGATTCAGCTTCAATTGCAGTTTCCACTCCCCACGTTCCAGCTGTTCTTGAAGTCGCTCTCCCATGGCTTTGCCCAACTTGTCTGCCAAGTCCTGAATTTGGGCAGCGCGGTCGGTCATTCCGGGGTTGGCCAATGCGGCGCTGGTGGCGGCGGCACCCAAAGCACCCGAGCTGGCTGTATGGCGGGCTGAATCTAAGTTGACTGAACCCGTATTGCTTTGGTCTTGAAGCGCATCTAGTGCAGACATCAGGGAAGGATCACTGACGCCCAAGTCGAGCAAGACCTCTTTGCCATCAGAGCATTGTTCCTTGCTGCTCAGAATGTTGGAGCATAGTTGCCCCCAAGCCGCGGCTTGGTCAGTGCCATTCAATTTGGCCAGCTGGCGTGTCATGTTTTCCCAAGCCGGCATCATGCGCATGCGCATGGCGTCTAAGGGCCCTAATTCTGGTGCAATTTCAGCTAAATTGTCTGTGGCTGTCAGGGATTGAGATTGCACGGCACCCAAGCCGCCCAAGGCTTGAAGAACGCCAGTGGCGCCTGCTGTGGCCATCAAAGCAGAAACGTCCGATACCTTGGGGTTTGCACCTTGCGTCAGTACAGATTTGTCGATCAGACTGCTTGGATTGGCTTGAATCCAGCCCAAAGTAGACGTACTTGCTTGCAGGGTCAGCGTACTTGCAACGTCGTTTGCAGCGACTGGATTGGTTATTAGAGGGTTGGCTGGGAAACCCATGAGACCGCCTATCTGAGTCATTTCCGGAGTCAGCGAAATGGGCAAGGTGGAGGGGTTTAGCGTTGCCAAGTCCCCGAAAAGTGCTTGAACTGCAGACTCGCTCAACCCCTGAGCTCTGGCAAATTGAGCCAAGCTGTTGGGGTCGGGCAAGGGGGATGCCGCTGTAATGACCGAGAACTGATTGCCCAGATTAAGCGTTTGGAGGGCTGCCGCATTGGCATCTGTGGCTTCCCCAGGCTCAATTCCGGCAACGTCTTGCCGTTCGCCTTTGGCCATCAGATCTCGCATCACCCCTGCAAATTCCTGCCCATTCATGGGCTTGGCAAGGCTCGGGTCAAGACCTGTAGGACCGCTGGAAGCCCCTACTGACGTAGGGTTGGTGGTTGAGGCGGTCAAAAAGTTGAGGTTGGCGTCCATGGTATTTCCATCTTCAGTTGGCAGTTTTCACCCCGGTTTTTAGGCCGGGCATGCCTTGTATTAGC
>CANHXV010000197.1 GCA_947464665.1 Comamonadaceae bacterium | reverse complement strand
TGGCGCGCACTCTAGCAAGCGGCGCGCTCATGAGCGGTGTGGCGGCAACGGGATTGTCGGGCTGCGGTTTTCAATTGCGCCAAAGCGCTGACTTGCCATTCAAATCATTGTTTTTGATATTGCCGCGGCAATCTGCCTTGGGCACAGATTTGCGACGCAATTTAGCCAGCCAAGCCAACCTGAAAGTTTTCACTGAAGGCCCTGACATGGCTACTTCTGAGGTGGTGTTGGATGTCATGTCTGAAGTGCGCGAACGCGTGGTGGTAGGTTTGAATGCGTCGGGCCAAGTGCGGGAATTGCAACTGCGCTTGAAAGTGAAGTTTCGTTTGAGAACACCGCAAGGTCAAAATCTCATTCCAGAAGTTGAGTTGCAACAGCAGCGCGACCTGAGCTTCTTGGAGTCTGCAGCCCTTTCCAAGGACATTGAAGAAAACATGATGTACCGAGACATGCAGGTCGACATCGTGCAACAAATTATGCGCCGTCTGGTGGCTGTCAAGTCCCTCTAAAGCCAGCGCAAACACGCTTCTTTTATATGCAATTGGCCCTGGCTCAGCTCCAAGCACATCTCCAAAAAGGCTTGCGAAGTCTCTACACCTTGCACGGCGATGAGGCCCTGTTGGTTCAAGAAGCGGCAGACACCATTCGCGCAGCAGCTCGCCAGCAAGGCTATACCGAGCGCAGCGTCCATGTGGTAACGGGCGCACACTTTGACTGGAGCGAAGTGTTGGCAGCGGGCGGCTCCATGAGCCTTTTTGCCGATCGACAAATTTTAGAAATTCGCCTGCCAACAGGAAAGCCTGGCAAAGAAGGCAGCCCCATGATTCAACAACTGGCACAAAGTGCAGAAGGCAATGACAGCACCTTGACCTTGTTTGTTTTGCCCCGCTTAGACAGCGCCACCAAAAAGGGCGCATGGTTTGGGGCCTTGGAGCAATTTGGCGTTTCTTTGCAAATTGACTCTTTAGACAGAGCTCAATTGCCGCAGTGGATTGCGCAACGATTGAAATTGCAAAATCAAAGCGTTGCATCAGGACAAGACGGTCAAAACTGTTTGCAGTTTTTTGCAGACCGTGTCGAAGGCAATTTGTTGGCAGCCCATCAAGAAATTCAAAAGCTGGCTTTGCTCTACCCTGCTGGCGAACTGACGCAAGCGCAAGTTGAAAGTGCCGTTTCGAATGTGGCCCGCTTCGATGTCTTCAAGTTATCTGAAGCTGTGTTGGCTGGCCAAGTGGCCCGTGTGCAACGCATGCTGGATGGTTTGCAAGCTGAAGGCGAAGCGGCTGTTTTGGTGCACTACACCTTGGCAGAAGACATTCGAGCCTTGAAACGAGTGAAGGACGCCATGGCAGAAGGACGGCCATTGCCCATGGCTCTGCGTGAGCAACGAATTTGGGGCGCGCGTGAAAAACTCTTTGAACGCGTGTTACCCAAATTGTCAACGGCCCGCTTGGCGCAGTTGCTGAAAAATGCCCACCAAGTGGACGGCATTGTGAAAGGTTTGAAAGTTGCCGATTGGCCCACCGATCCATGGCAAGCTCTGCAACGATTGGCTTTGCGAGTTTCCAGTGCTTGTGCCATCAAAGCTGAGGCTTTTAGGGGGTAAGGCTGTTTGAAACGGCTTGAAACAGAGAAATGGGAAGGCCAAGTTCCCTGATGTGCTGAAGAGTGCGAAAATAGGGGCATGAACCCAAATTCGCAAACAACTTTGCAGACCCCCATGCAAATTTTGGGGCAGCAGGCCAAAGAGGCCTCAGCCGCCATGGCCAAGGCATCGACTGCCACCAAAAACAGTGCTTTGAAACGCTTGGCGGCTTTGCTGCGCGAAAACACAGAGGCCCTGCAAATAGACAACGCCAAAGATTTAGCGCGAGCCCAAGCGGCTGGTTTGGCAGCGCCCATGGTCGACCGCTTGCGCCTCACGCCCCAGATTCTGGCCACCTGCGCAGAAGGGTGCGAACAATTGGCGGCCATGCCCGATGTCATTGGTGAAATCTTGGGCATGAAACAACAACCTAGCGGCATTCGCGTGGGTCAAATGCGCGTGCCTTTGGGGGTGTTTGGCATGATTTTCGAAAGCCGCCCCAATGTCACCATTGAGGCGGCCGGCTTGTCGATCAAAAGTGGCAATGCCTGTATTTTGCGCGGCGGATCCGAAGCCATCGATTCCAACAAAGCCTTGGCCCTCTTGGTTCAGCAAGCCTTGCAAGAGTCGGGCTTGCCGGCCCATGCGGTGCAGTTGGTGCAAACCACCGACCGCGAGGCGGTAGGCCAACTCATTGCCATGCCAGAGTATGTCGATGTCATCATTCCACGTGGCGGCAAAAGCCTCATTGAGCGCATCACCCGAGAGGCCAAAGTGCCTGTCATCAAACACCTCGATGGCAACTGCCATGTCTACGTTGACGATCCCTGTGATGTGGCCATGGCCGTGAAGGTGGCCGACAACGCAAAAACTCAAAAATACAGCCCTTGTAATGCCAGCGAGGGCTTGCTGGTGGCGCAAGGCGTGGCCGCAGAATTTTTGCCACTCATTGGCAAGATCTATGCAGAAAAAGGCGTGGAGATGCGCTGCTGTCCTAAAGCCAAAGCTATTTTGTCGCAGGTCACAGGTGCCAATTTGCGAGAAGCCTCTGAACAAGATTGGTTTGAAGAATATTTGGCACCCATCATCAGCATCAAGGTGGTGGAGGGTTTGGACCAAGCCATTGCGCACATCAACCATTACTCAAGCCATCACACCGATGCCATCCTTACGCGTAACCACATGCATGCACAGCGCTTTTTGCGTGAAGTCGATTCAGCCAGCGTGATGGTCAACACCAGCACCCGATTTGCAGATGGCTTTGAGTTTGGTTTGGGTGCAGAAATTGGCATCTCGACCGACAAGTTCCATGCACGTGGTCCAGTTGGCATTGAAGGCCTCACTTCGCTTAAGTACGTGGTACTGGGTGACGGTGAAGTTAGAAATTAACAGTTAAAAGGCCCCTATGGTTCCGCATTTAGTCACGGCCTTGAATGGCCCCATCAACGAACTTGAACAACGGGTTCTCGATTCCATGCCCGCCATTGAACGCTGGTTCAGACTGGAGTGGATGGAGCACACGCCGCCCATTTACACCTCAGTAGACATTCGCAATGCGGGTTTCAAGTTAGCTCCCGTCGATACCAATTTGTTTCCCGGTGGCTGGAACAATTTGTCAACCGAGATGTTGCCTTTGGCCGTGCAAGCGGCTCAAGCGGCCATTGAAAAAATTTGCCCCGAAGCCAAGAACCTGCTGATCATTCCTGAGAACCACACGCGCAACACCTTTTATTTGAGCAATGTGGTTCAGTTGCAGCG
>CANHXV010000196.1 GCA_947464665.1 Comamonadaceae bacterium | reverse complement strand
CAGCCTTTTCTTTGTCGCCAGCGACAAGGATATAAGGCGGCTTTTGCAATGAATGCTCGCGTATTTTATACGTGATTTTCTCGTTTCGGAGGTCTAAATCGACCCTAAGGCCTTGATTTCCCGCTAGTTTTTGCATTTTTTGGGCAATTTCGCGACAGTAATCGGCTTGAGAATCGGTAATATTGCACACAACCACCTGAACGGGGGCCAGCCAAACGGGCAAGGCGCCGGCATGTTGCTCGATCAAAATTCCGATAAATCGCTCCATACTGCCCACGATGGCGCGGTGCAACATAACGGGGCGATGGCGAGCGCCATCCTCCCCAACGTACTCGGCATCCAAGCGCTCGGCCATTGAAAAATCGACCTGCATGGTGCCGCATTGCCACTGACGGCCAATGGCGTCTTTCAGGGTGTATTCAATTTTTGGGCCGTAGAAAGCACCATCGCCCGGGGCAATTTCGACATCACAGTTAGACGCACGCAAGCTTTCCATCAACGCGTGCTCGGCCTTGTCCCAAATCTCATCGGAGCCGATGCGCTGTGCGGGACGGGTGGCCACTTTGTAAATGATGTCGGTAAAGCCAAAGTCCTTGTAGACTTTTTGCAAGAGCGTGGTGTAGTTAACGCATTCATCCAAAATTTGATCTTCAGTACAGAAGATATGACCATCGTCTTGCGTAAAGCCGCGCACGCGCATGATGCCGTGCAAGCCGCCAGTGGGCTCATTGCGATGGCACTGGCCAAACTCACCATAACGCAAAGGCAAGTCGCGGTAGCTCTTCATGCCCTGCTTGAAAATCAAAATGTGACCTGGGCAATTCATGGGCTTCAAAGCGTAGTCACGCTTTTCAGACTCCGTAGTGAACATGTTTTCGCGGTACTTGTCCCAGTGACCTGTTTTTTCCCACAAGGACTTGTCAATAATTTGCGGACCTTTCACTTCTAGATAGCCGTTGTCTTGGTACACAGCACGCATGTACTGCTCTACCTTTTGCCAAACAGACCACCCCTTCGGATGCCAGAACACCAAGCCAGGGGCATGTTCATCAATGTGGAACAGATCAAGCTCACGGCCTAATTTTCGGTGATCGCGCTTTTCTGCCTCTTCCAACTGGGTGAGGTAGTTTTGCAAATCGTCTTTGCTGGTCCATGCAGTGCCGTAAATGCGTTGAAGCATTTCGTTTTTGCTGTCGCCGCGCCAATAGGCGCCAGCAAGCTTCATAAGTTTGAAATGTTTGAGTTTACCGGTGCTGGGCACGTGCGGGCCGCGGCACAAATCTTCAAACGCACCTTCTTTGTACAAGCTCACGTCTTCGTTAGAAGGAATGCTGCCAATGATTTCTGCTTTGTAGTGTTCGCCCAGAGCTTTAAAATAAGCGACAGCTTCATCACGCGGCAACACGCGACGAAGAACTGGCTCATCTTTGTTGGCCAATTCGGTCATGCGCTTTTCAATGGCCGCCAAATCTTCTAGCGTGAAAGGGCGACTGTAGGCAAAGTCGTAATAAAAACCGTTTTCAATCACAGGTCCAATGGTGACCTGGGCATCAGGGTATAAATCTTTGACGGCATAAGCCAACAAGTGGGCCGTAGAGTGGCGCACCACCTCAAGGCCATCGGCATCTTTGGCGGTGATGATGGCCAGTTGAGCATTGCCTGCAATACTGAAACTCGTGTCTACTACTTTGCCATCAACCTTGCCAGCCAAAGCCGCTTTGGCCAAGCCCGCACCAATGGAGGCGGCAACCTCTGCCACGGTGACTGGACCGGGAAATTCACGCAATGAACCGTCTGGAAGTGTGATCTGAACCATGTTCGAACTAAAAAAAGAAGGCGCCTTGAAGGCGCCAGAAATGAAAAACGCGGCATTTGCCGCGTTTTTAACGCTCAAGCAAGATTTTACGCTGTGCCTGAGGTGTTTTCGATCAGTGGAACTGTTCTTCTTCCGTAGAACCGGTCAAAGCTGTGACGCTGGAACGGCCGCCTTGAATGACGGTGGTCACTTCGTCAAAGTAACCGGTACCCACTTCTTGCTGATGCGACACGAATGAGTAACCGCGGTCGCGCGCTGCAAATTCGGGCTCTTGCACCTTCTCAACATAGGCTGACATACCGCGCTGAACATAGGCCTGGGCTAAGTCAAACATGTTGTACCACATGGAGTGAATGCCGGCCAATGTGATGAATTGGTACTTGTAACCCATGGCGCCGAGTTCTTTTTGGAATTTGGCGATGGTGGCATCGTCCAAGTTTTTCTTCCAGTTGAAAGAAGGCGAGCAGTTGTAGGCCAACAATTTGCCAGGATGTTTCTTGTGCACAGCCTCTGCAAACTTGCGTGCAAATTCCAAATCTGGAGTCCCTGTTTCACACCAGACCAAGTCGGCGTATTCGGCATAAGCGACTGCTCGGCTGATGGCTTGCGCCATGCCCTTCTTGGTTTTGTAGAAGCCTTCTGCAGTGCGCTCACCAGTGAGGAAAGGCTTGTCGTTTTCGTCGTAGTCGCTGGTGATCAAGTCAGCCGCTTCTGCATCTGTGCGTGCAATGACCAAAGTAGGAACGCCGCAAACGTCAGCAGCCATGCGGGCTGCGATCAATTTCTGGCATGCCTCGATGGTAGGCACCAGCACTTTGCCGCCCATGTGTCCACACTTTTTCACGGAAGCCAATTGGTCTTCGAAGTGAACGCCGCCTGCGCCAGCAGTAATCATGGCCTTCATCAATTCGAAAGCATTCAAGACACCACCGAAACCCGCTTCTGCATCAGCCACGATCGGCGCGAAATAGTCTGTGTAATCTTTCTCGCCGGGATTGGTGCCTTTGGACCATTGAATTTCGTCAGCTCGGCGGAAGCTGTTGTTGATGCGCTCAACCACCTTTGGCACGGAGTCCACTGGGTAAAGTGATTGGTCGGGGTACATCGAAGCGTAGGAGTTGTTGTCGGCAGCCACTTGCCAGCCAGACAAGTAGATCGCCTTGATGCCAGCCTTCACTTGTTGCATGGCTTGACCGCCTGTGAGTGCGCCCAAGCAATTCACGTAGTCTTCAGAGTGAAGCAAGTCCCAGAGCTTTTCTGCACCGCGTCGCGCCAAGGTGTGCTCGATGGGGAATGAACCGCGCAAACGCACCACATCTGCTGCGGAATAACCGCGTTTGATGCCCTTCCAACGGGGGTTGGTAGCCCAATCTTTTTCTAAAGCGGCAATTTGTTGCTCACGGCTGAGTTGTTCAACGATATTTTGTGGCATGAGAATTTCCTTCGAGGTGGTTGATATTCAGGCCAAAAATCACTTTCAAAATCTTTGGCACCGAAGAAATTTTAAGTCTTATATAAGACTTTTAAATTATTGAATATCT
>CANHXV010000195.1 GCA_947464665.1 Comamonadaceae bacterium | reverse complement strand
TGGCGCTGCCCTTCATGAAAAGCAGTACTTCGTTTTGTTTGACCAAATCATCAATGCGGGCTTGGGTATCGCTCATGGAAAATCCTCGTTAACTTTCAATGGGGTGATTATTTCATGTTGGCGGGGTATTTGCAGACAAGGGTCTATTTTTGGCCACCAGAGCACCGTTCAATGCCAGCCAAGTCCAATTTGGACTTTACCTGCTTGAAGCCGGCTTGTTCAAGCAGGGCTCTGACCGCTGCCGCCTGCCGCCAGCCGTGTTCTATGAGCAGCCAGCCACCCACTTCCAAGTGATTTGGCGCATTTTGAACAATGTTTCGGATGTCTTGAAGGCCATCTGGGCCGCTTGTTAGCGCTTGGCGGGGTTCGTGGGTGAGCTGTGTCAAGTGGGGGTCGAAGTCTTCGATGTAGGGGGGATTGGACACCAGCACATTGAATTTGCCTTGAACTTGAGAGAACCAGTTACTTTGCAGGAAGCTGACGTTCAATGCCAGATGCTGGGCATTTTGGGCAGCAAGCTTCAAAGCATCGGTGCTACTGTCTATGGCCAGCACTTGGGCATCCGGAAGCTGAGATTTCAGTGCCAAAGCGATAGCACCACTGCCTGTCCCTAAATCGAGGTATTTGGGGCGCTGTAAGCCGTGACCGCATGCCAGAGCCCATTCCACCAACACTTCGGTGTCAGGTCTGGGGTCAAGCACTCGCTTGTCGATGATTAAGCTAAGCCCAAAAAACTCTTTTTGCCCCACGATGTAGGCCACGGGTTCGTGTTGCAGTCGGCGCTGTGCGAATGCTTCATAGGCTGCAATGTGTTCTGGCAACACCTCATCGGTATCGTGCGCCAACAGCCATGCGCGGTCCTGCAGCGATTTGCCTGCGGCATGCAAGAACAAAATTTGGGCTTCCAGCCGGGGCAACCCCAGCACTTGGCCGCGCGTTAAACATTGCGCCACGTTCATGATGGCAAGCTTGATTCCAAATCAGCCAGTTGTTCGGCTTGCCTTGCATTCTGAAGGGCTTGGGTGACCTCTTCCAAATCACCCTCCATGATGAAACTCAGCTTGTACAAAGTGAGGTTGATGCGGTGATCGGTAAGGCGGCCTTGCGGAAAGTTGTAGGTGCGAATTCGGTCTGACCGGTCGCCACTGCCAATGAGTCCTTTGCGCAGTGCCGCGTCTTTGGCGGCGCGCTCGCTGCGATCTTTTTCTTGAATGCGTGCCGATAAAACCTGCATGGCTTTGGCTTTGTTGCGGTGCTGGCTGCGATCGTCTTGGCACTCAGCCACAATGCCCGTGGGAATGTGCGTGATGCGCACAGCAGAGTCTGTTTTGTTGATGTGTTGACCACCCGCTCCGCTAGCGCGGTAGGTGTCAATGCGAAGGTCGGCCGGGTTGATGGTGACGGCTTGGGCTTCGTCGGGCTCTGCCAGAACCGCCACCGTGCAAGCGCTGGTGTGAATGCGACCTTGTGTCTCAGTACTTGGCACGCGTTGGACGCGGTGCCCTCCCGATTCAAAGCGCATGGTGCCAAAAACGTTGTCGCCCTCGATGCGAATCACCACCTCTTTGTAGCCCCCCAGCTCGCTGGCAGAATCTGACATGATTTCGGCGCGCCAGCCTTTGCGCTCACAAAACTTGGTGTACATGCGAAGCAAGTCCCCAGCAAAAAGCGCAGACTCGTCGCCGCCCGTTCCTGCGCGAATTTCCAAAAAAGCTGGCCGCGCATCATCGGGGTCTTTGGGTAGCAGCATGCGCTGCAACTCAACTTCCAATTCACTCATTTCCAAGGAGGCACTTTGAACTTCTTCCTTCGCCATGACTTGGATTTCAGGATCGTCGCTGTTATGTTCTAACATGGCATGGGCGGCTTCTAAATCGCGGCTGCGTTCTAGGTATCGCGCATAACGTTTGGCCAAAGCGCTGACCTCAGCATGTTCACGGGACAGTTTCAAAAACTGATTCATATCAGCCATGATGTCTTCGCGCGATAACAAAAAATCCAGTTCTTCTAGACGTTGTGCATAACGCTCAAGCTGATGACGTAAAAAAGGTTTCATGAAGCTTTGCAAAAAATTTGTAGAGGCATTGAGTCAATCTCAATGCGGCGCAGGCTAAGGCGATGGTCGCTAGCGTTCTTTGCGCAAGAAAAGACGTTGAACAGCGTGTGTGGCTTGGGCCACGTGTTCGGGATCTGCTTCTCTCAGTTCTGCCATAGCGCCGTGCAGCATCTTTTGGGTCAAACCACGTGAGAGTGCTTCAAGCACTTTTTCGGGATCATCGCCTTTGGCCAACATTTTGCGGGCACGGGTCATTTCCGCCTCGCGCCATTCGTCGGCTTGCGCGTTGAGTTGCTGAATGAGCGGCACGCTGCCTCTTTGGACCATCCAGTGCATGAAGCTTTGGACGCCTGCATCAATGATCACTTCAGCTTCTGCCACTGCAGCTTGTCGATGCGCCTGACCTGTTTGAATGACGCTGGCCAAGTCGTCAACGGTGTAGAGGTAGACGTCTTCTAAGGATTTGACTTCCGGTTCGATGTCGCGCGGGACAGCCAAGTCCACCATGAACATGGGCCGATTGCGGCGTTTTTTCAATGCGCGCTCTACAGCACCCAAGCCAATCAGGGGTAAAGTGCTTGCTGTGCAACTGATGACGGCATCAAACTCGTGAAGCCGATCGGGCAGCTCAGAAAGCCGCATGACCTCAGCACCGTATTGATTGGCGAGTTTTTCACCGCGGTCCATACTGCGGTTGGCAATGGCCATGCTGCGTGGGTTTTTGGCTGCAAAGTGGGTGACCACCAGCTCAATCATTTCACCGGCGCCCACAAACAAAACTTTGATTTTGGTGAGGTCTTCAAAAATTTGACTCGCTAAGCGAACTGCAGCGGCAGACATGCTGATGGAATGAGAGCCAATTTCAGTAGTGGAGCGCACTTCTTTGGCCACTGCAAAACTGCGTTGAAACAATTGGTTCAGGGTACTGCCCAAAGCACCGGCCTCTTCAGCCGCCCTGACAGCATCTTTCAATTGACCCAAAATTTGCGCCTCGCCCAAGACCATCGAGTCGAGACCACTGGCGACCCTGAAGGCATGCCTGGCCACATGACCTTCTTCAAGCGTGTAGGTGTGAGCGCGCAACTCGTGGGCAGAAACACCACCTGTTTGTGCCAACCAATTCAGCGTTTCATCGACCACCAGCTGATCTGCGGCACAATAAATTTCTGTGCGGTTGCAAGTTGAGAGAATGGCGGCTTCAGGTTCGCGCGCTGTGTGGGAGGCCAAGTTGCCTCTGAGTTGCTGCAAATTTGGCGGCAATTGGTCTAAGGCAAAGGCAAACCGCCCGCGCAAATCGAGCGGGGCTGTTGTGTGGTTTAACCCCAATGCCCAAACTGCCATGTTTCAGATTATAAAACCTGTACC
>CANHXV010000194.1 GCA_947464665.1 Comamonadaceae bacterium | reverse complement strand
AATATTGATTTGACGCGGCGTGTTGTTCACATGGTCATCACCGCGAATGACGTGTGTGATGGCCATGTCAATGTCATCCACCACCACGCAAAAGTTGTAAGTGGGTGTGCCATCAGGTCTGGCAATGACCAGGTCATCGAGTTCTTGGTTGCCAATTTCAATGCGGCCCTTCACTTTGTCATCCCAAGCTACCATGCCGTCAATGGGATTTTTGAATCGAAGCACGGGTTTAACACCCGCTGGTATGGGTGGCAATGTCTTTCCTGGCTGTGGTCGCCATGTACCGTCGTAGCGAGGTTTTTCTTTATTCGCCATTTGTTTTTCGCGCAAAGCATCCAACTCTTCGATGCTCATGTAGCAGGGGTACACCTGCCCTGCGGCTTGAAGTTCAGCCAGCACTTGCTTGTAACGGTCCATGCGCTGCATTTGGTAGAAAGGACCTTCATCAGGATCCATGCCTAACCAAGCCATACCCTCCAAAATCACATCAACCGAGGCTTGATTGGATCGCTCTAAATCGGTGTCCTCAATGCGCAATATGAAGGTGCCGCCTTGCGCCTTGGCAAAGGCCCAAGGGTACAAAGCAGACCGAATGTTGCCTAGGTGAATAAAGCCCGTGGGCGAAGGCGCAAAGCGCGTGCGAACTGGTTTTTGAATTGAAGACATTGTTTGATTTGAATTAGAGGGCCGCAAAGCCACGCAAGAAGTCTGCCTTCAAATCATCCAGGTGCTCTAGGCCAACAGCGACACGAATCAAACTTTGCTGTATCCCCGCCACTTGTCTTTGCGCCTCAGTGAGACGCCCATGTGAAGTACTGGCAGGATGTGCCACCAATGTTTTGACGTCGCCTAAATTCGTACACAAGGAAACGGTTCGCATGGCGTTCATGACTTTGAAAGCATTTTCACGACCCTGCTGAGGCGATTGAGCATTGACCTCGAAAGAAAGTACAGCGCCGCCCATGCCGGATTGTTGGGCCATGGCCAACGCATGCTGAGGATGACTCTTTAAGCCGGGATAAAAAACGCGTGCCACTTGCGGCTGCGCCTCTAACCACTGTGCCAAGGCCATGGTCTGCTCAGATTGGGCCTTCATGCGAATGCCCAAGGTCTCCAAGCCTTTCAAAACAACCCAAGCATTGAAAGGCGACAAGGTCATGCCCGCACTTCTCATGACAGGGCCAAAGACATCGTCAATCAATGCCTTGGAACCGCACAATGCACCCGCCATGACACGGCCTTGGCCATCTAAATATTTGGTACCCGAATGAACGATTAAATCGGCACCCATCGAAAGAGGTCGCTGCAAAATAGGCGTTGCAAAACAATTGTCAACCACGAGCAATGCATTGCCAGCATGCGCAATGTCTGCCAAGGCTTTGATGTCGCACACCTCAGTCAAGGGATTGGTGGGAGTTTCAGCAAACAACAAACGGGTGTTGGGTTGTATGGCCGCTTTCCACTCAGGTACTTTCGTTTGAGACACAAAAGTAGTTTGCACGCCGAACTTGGCAAACTCACTGCCAATCAATTTGATGGTCGAGCCAAACAAAGAATGCGAACAGATGACGTGATCGCCACTTTTCAATAAGCCCAAGCACATGAGCAAAATGGCAGACATTCCCGTAGACGTGGCAATACATGCCTCTGAACCTTCGAGGGCCGCCAAACGCATTTCCATGCTGGCCACTGTTGGGTTCCCAAGGCGAGCGTAGGTGTAACCCTCCTCTTCACCCGCAAAGCGACGCGCTGCGGTTTCGGCATCGGGCTGAACATAACCACTGGTGAGGAACATTGCTTCTGAATTTTCACCATATTGGCTGCGTTCAATGGCGGCTCTGACCGCCAAAGTATCGATGTGGAGGTTGTCGGGTAATGGGGGTTGGCTCATGTCGGACTCAAATCATTTTCTAGATTGGATGATGGGGGCATGTGCTTAAGATGCATTTGGCAAAGCCAAACGCGAACGATCAGCATCGGCTTCCGACTCATCCTGTTGAGACGGCCGACTTTCATTCAAGCGTTCAATGTCTTCAGCGGAGACATCGCCCGTGACATAGATACCGTCAAAGCAAGATGCATCGAAGCCATGAACTTTTGGAAAGCCAGGCAAAACAGCGTTGGCCACCGCCAACTTCATGGCGTCAACATCTTGGTAAATGAGCGCGTCGCAGTCGATGATTTGACGAATTTCATCGACCGATTTATTGTGCGCCACCAACTCGTCTTTGGTGGGCATGTCAATGCCATAAACATTTGGATAACGCACTGGAGGTGCAGCACTGGCCATGTAAACCTTGCGGGCACCGGCCTCGCGCGCCATCTGAACAATTTCACGACTGGTGGTGCCGCGCACAATGGAATCGTCGACCAGCAAAACATTACGGCCCTTGAACTCGCTGGCAATCACGTTCAGTTTTTGTCGCACCGACTTCTTGCGCACTGCCTGGCCTGGCATGATGAAGGTTCTACCGACATAACGATTTTTGACAAACCCTTCGCGGTAAGGCAGTCCTAGCAATTGCGCAAGTTGAGCCGCGCTAGGCCGACTCGATTCTGGAATGGGAATGACCACATCGATGTCGCTAGGGGGCACGGTTGAAATGACTCGTTTGGCCAATGTTTCACCCAAGTTCAAGCGCGCCTGATAAACCGAAATGCCGTCCAAAGTAGAGTCAGGGCGAGCCAAATAAACGTATTCAAAAATGCAAGGATTTAAACTGGGTGCATCTGCACATTGTTGACTGTGCAAGGCGGTTGACATATCAATGAAAACGGCTTCACCTGGCGCAATGTTGCGTTCAAACTGATGCATCGTTCCTTCAAGCGCAACGGACTCACTGGCCAACATGTAAGTGCCGTCTTTGCCTTTGCCAATGCACAAAGGTCGAATACCAAAAGGATCCCTGAAGGCCAAGAGTCCGTGGCCGGCAATTAGGGCAATGACAGCATAGGAACCCTTCACGCGGCGATGCACCCCTTGCACTGCTTTGAAAACATCGGCTGGCGTTAGAGGCAAGCCACGCGTGGTTTTTTCCAACTCGTGCGCCAACACATTGAGCAACACCTCTGAGTCGCTCTCGGTATTGATGTGCCGATGATCGGTTGAAAAGAGTTCAGCCTTCAAGGCCTTGGCATTGGTCAAATTGCCGTTGTGCACCAACACAAGGCCAAAGGGTGCGTTCACATAAAAAGGCTGAGCTTCCTCTTCGCTGAATGCATTGCCCGCTGTGGGATATCGAACTTGTCCTAAGCCGCAGTTACCAGGCAGAGAACGCATGTTACGAGTTCTAAAAACATCTTTCACCATGCCCTTGGCTTTGTGCATGTGAAATTTTCGGTCAATCTGAGTGACGATGCCTGCAGCATCTTGCCCGCGATGTTGCAAGAGCAACAAGGCGTCATAGATCAGCTGATTCACAGGCGCGTT
>CANHXV010000193.1 GCA_947464665.1 Comamonadaceae bacterium | reverse complement strand
CTTTGGCAGGAATCTATGCCGCGTTGATCATCTACGCCAGTCTGTACCCCTTCCAAAATTGGCGTTCGCAAGGGGTGGATTGGACGGCATTTGTGTTGGCACCTTGGCCTCGGTATTGGACAGGCTTTGACATTCTCTCGAACGTTTTGGGTTATGCCCCTTTAGGCTTTATTGTGGCCTTGGCGCTCCAAAGAAGTGCCAGGCATTTGCCGACGGTTGCTTTGACCTTCGCCTTGGGCTCTGTGCTTGCTCTTGGCATGGAAAGCTTGCAACTCTTTTTGCCAGCAAGAGTTCCCTCCAATGTGGATTGGGGCTTGAACAGCGCTGGTACTTTGGCAGGCGCAGGCGCTGCTTGGACCTTGGAGCGATTTGGATTTCTAGACCGCTGGAGTCGATTTAGAGCCAACTGGTTCGCGCCAGATGCTCAGGGCTCATTGGTACTGCTTGCATTGTGGCCTATCGCTTTGCTCTTCCCTGCGCCGATCCCCATGGGCTTGGGTCAGGTTTTGGAGCGTGCCGAAGATGCATTGGCCTTGATGCTGCAAGAGACACCCTGGCTAGATTGGTTGCCAGTGCGTGAAGTTGAATTGCAACCCTTGCTGCCAGCCTATGAGATTGTGTGTGTCAGCCTTGGCCAGTTGCTGCCCTGCTTGTTGGCGTTCAGCTTGATACGTCATTTGCACCAAAAAGCCGTGGCTTGGTTTGTCTTGACGGGCTGCGGCCTGTTGTTCACAGCCTTGTCAGCTGCTTTAACGTATGGCCCTGCACATGCGTGGGCATGGTTGAATGAGCCGGTGCAACTGGCGCTGGTGCTTGCTGCGCTGGCCGCATGGCCCATGATGTGGCGAAAAGAAAAAACACTTCAAGTTTTGGCGCTGGTGGGCTTGGTTTTACAACTGACCCTGCTCAACAACGCTTCGGCAAATGCTTACTTTGCCTTGACTTTGCAAAATTGGGAGCAAGGTCAATTCATTCGCTTCCATGGCCTGATTCAGTGGTTAGGTTGGTTATGGCCCTTTGCTTTGCTGGTTTATTTGATGCGCTGTTTGTCTGCCGCCCGTCCCACTAAAATGGAAGCATGAGTGAATCCAAACCCACCCCATTCGATGTTGTGCAAACGATATCGCCCGCCAAGCCTTATTTCGAACGCCACATTTTCTTTTGCTTGAATGAAAGAAAAAATGGCGAAGCTTGCTGCGCACATCAAGGTGCCCAAGCCGCCTTTGACCATTGCAAAGCACGCGTCAAAAGCTCAGGGCTTTCTGGCCCTGGTCAAGTCCGAGTCAACAAAGCAGGCTGCCTAGATCGATGTGCAGGTGGGCCCGTTGCGGTGGTCTATCCAGAAGGGGTTTGGTACAGCTTTGTCGACAACACGGACATCGATGAAATCGTCGACAGTCACTTGAAAAATGGTCAGCCCGTGACACGATTGATAATGCCCCCCGAAGTTGGCCGCTGATGAACGCTGCTACGCAGATCATTCAACTTCAAGGCCCTTCAGGCCTACTAGAGGGTCTGTGTGACCTGCCAGAGGGCGGAGCTTTTCGCGGGACGGTTGTCGTTGCGCATCCACACCCTTTGTTTGGCGGCACGATGCAAAACAAAGTGGTTCAAACGCTGGCCAAGGCCTTTGTCCAAAATGGCTGGCGCGCCACTCGTTTTAATTTTCGGGGTGTGGGTGAAAGTGAAGGCGCTTACGATGAAGGCCGCGGTGAAGTCGACGACTTGATGTGCGTGATCAACGCCACCTGTGAAACCCAGCAGCCCATGGCACTTGCCGGATTTTCATTTGGCGCTTATGTCACCAGTCAAGTGCTTGCCCGCTTATCGCCCTCACACAAGCTAGAAAAGCTTGTCTTGGTGGGAGCCGCTGCTTCGCGCTTTCAGATGGCGTCAGTGCCTTCTGATTTGCACGATAAAACCTTGGTTGTGCATGGTGAAGTCGACGATACTGTGCCCTTGGCCAGCGTGCTCGATTGGGCGCGTCCGCAGTCCTTACCGGTCACTGTCATACCCGGGGTTGAGCACTTCTTTCACGGGCAATTGCCCTTGCTTCGGTCCTTGATCAGCCGTCACCTGCGAACTTGATTGTTTAAAAATTCCAACATGACACTGTTCCTTTCTAAATTTTGCAGCAATGCCCTGCGAGCTTTTCTGGCCTTTGCTTTTTCTGCACTCGGTGCAGCTTGGCTGCCCATGCAAGCGCTTGCTCAGAGCCCTGCACCCGAGGCACCTGAAATCGCGGCGAAGGCTTATTTGTTGTTGGATGTGACGGCCAATCAAATCTTGGCCTCGCGCGACCTGGATATGCCCGTAGAACCAGCCTCTCTCACCAAACTCATGAGCGCTTATTTGGTGTTTGATGCTTTGAAGTCCAAAAAAATCGACTTGAAACAAACATTGAGCGTGAGTGAGCGCGCGTGGAAAATGCCGGGCTCGCGCATGTTCATTGACCCCAAAATGAAGGTGCCCGTTGAGGACTTGATCAAGGGCATGATTGTTCAGTCAGGCAATGACGCGACCATGGCGCTGGCCGAAGGTGTGGGCGGCACGGCAGAGCGCTTCGTTCAGATGATGAACGAGCAGGCCAAGGTTTTAGGGATGAACAGCACCAGCTACAAGAATCCTGAAGGCTTGACAGAAGTGGGACATACCACCACGACGCGCGACTTGGCCACCTTGTCGATGCGCTTGCTGCACGACTTTCCTGAATACATTGGCACCTATGCCCTTAAAAAATACCGCTATCCAGGCACGCCAGCAGCCAATGAGAGCAACCGCAACTTGTTGCTTTTTAAAGATCCTACGGTGGATGGCTTGAAAACGGGCCATACAAACGCTGCAGGCTATTGCCTGGTTGCAACGGCGAAACGTGATTTCCCCAATGTAGGCTCCCGCCGTTTGATGGCCATTGTGCTTGGCACCAGCAGTGAAATTGCACGTGCCAATGAAGCACAAAAACTGCTGAACTGGGGCTACACCGCTTTTGAAGCGGTTAAATTGTTTGATGCTGGCCAGGCCGTCGCCACACCTGCGATTTGGAAGGGCAAGACCTCCACGGTCAAAATAGGTCGCGCCGACGCCCTCGTGGTCGCCGTTCCGACGGGTTCTGCTGCCCAAATCAAAACGCAACTGGCACGCCCAGATCCTTTGGTAGCGCCCGTGACCAAGGGTCAGACCATCGGTAGCCTGAAGGTCTACCGAGGCGAGCAACTCTGGGTGGACATGCCTTTGCAGGCCCTGGACGCGGTAGAGCAGGCGGGCGTATTGGGGCGTGCTTGGGATGCACTGCGTTTATGGATCAAATAAGTAAAGTTGGTACTTGCAAACTTTGTTTTAAAGGGCCCGGCAGAATAATATTTTGCCTTGTTCATGTTCCAGCGCTATACTAGAAGGCTTTTCCGCATTTGGAGCGGAGAAGATTCTTTTGTTCATTCCAAACGTTTAGGGACGTTTTTTTAAATGCCAACCATCAATCAATTGGTGCGTCAGGGGCGCGAGGTCGAAAAGACCAAGTCAAAAAGCCCTG
>CANHXV010000192.1 GCA_947464665.1 Comamonadaceae bacterium | reverse complement strand
CTCTGATATCAATCTCATTCAAAAGGAGCTTCCCATGAAAAAAATCGCAACCCCCTTGATGTTGGCCTTGTCTTTGGCATTCGCTGGCAATGCATTTGCGCAAGCTGCGCCTGCAGCACCAGAATCGACTTTGTCATTCAATGTTGGCGCAGTGAGCGACTATCGTTACCGTGGAATTTCACAAAGCCGTTTGGATACTGCTCTGCAGGGTGGTGCAGATTACGCTCACAAGAGTGGTGCGTACATTGGCGTTTGGGGGTCCAGCATCAAGTGGATCAAAGACACCAAGGTGGGAGCTAATTCTGGTAAGGCTGACACAGAGTTAGACATCTATGGAGGATACAAATTCACAGTTGGTGATGTTGGATATGACGTGGGTTTTCTCAGATATGAATATTCTGGGAATGATTTGCAAAAAGTTGCTGGTTATGCAAATGCAAATACCAATGAGTTGTACGGCGCAGTTACTTTGGGCGTTGTGACTGCGAAATACTCTCGTTCCACAGGCAACCTTTTTGGCAATGTTGGTAGCAAAGGAAGTACCTATTTAGATTTGACAGCTACTTTCGATTTGGGTGATGGTTACACCCTTGCCCCACACATCGGACGTCAAGATGTCAAAGGTGGCAGCTTTTATTCCTACACAGATTACGCATTGACCCTGGGTAAAGATTTGGGCAATGGCTTGACAGCATCGGGTGCATTGATTGGTACGGATGCAAAAAAAGGCGCATATGTCAGCCCAGCAGGCAAACAACTTGGCAAAGCGGGCTTTGTCGTTGGCATCAAGTACACATTCTAAATTTTTCCCATATTTAAGGAGCCATCATGAAACTGGTGACCGCCATCATTAAACCTTTCAAGCTGGACGAGGTGCGTGAAGCCCTCTCAGCCATCGGTGTACAAGGCATTACTGTGACCGAAGTGAAAGGCTTTGGTCGCCAAAAGGGACACACAGAACTCTACCGCGGTGCCGAATACGTGGTTGATTTCTTGCCGAAGGTCAAGATTGAAGCCGCTGTGTCAACCGACCAAGTTGAGCGGGTCATCGAAGCGATTGAAGCTGGCGCACGCACCGGCAAGATTGGCGACGGCAAAGTGTTTGTGTACGACTTGGAACAAGTTGTCCGCATTCGTACCGGTGAAACTGGGGCTGAAGCCCTTTGATGTCCCAGAAAGAGAGATCAGAATGAAAAAATTATTTGCCTCCCTCGCGTTGGGACTCACACTGTGTTTTGGCGGTGCTGTATTTGCGCAAACCGCGCCAGCAGCAGAGACCAAAGTAGAAGCCAAGGCTGAAGCTGCCGCGCCAGCCACTGCCCCTGCTGCCGCGCCCGCTGCGGCTGAAGCAGCACCCGCCCTTGTGCCCAACAAGGGGGACACAGCGTGGATGATGCTGTCCACCATTTTGGTCATCATGATGGTGGTCCCTGGTTTGGCTTTGTTCTACGGCGGCTTGGTTCGCAGCAAGAACATGCTGTCAGTCCTCATGCAAGTCATGGTCACCTTCTCCTTGATCACAGTCTTGTGGTTCATCTACGGTTACAGCTTGGCCTTCACAGAAGGCAATGCTTACATTGGTGGACTCGACCGCTTGTTCATGAAAGGCATTTGGGACAACGCAGCCGGCACCTTCGCCAACGCAGCTACTTTCAGCAAAGGCGTGGTCATTCCTGAAATCACCTTTGCTGGTTTCCAGGCCACTTTCGCTGGCATCACGTGCGCCTTGATCGTGGGTGCATTTGCAGAGCGCATCAAGTTCTCAGCAGTGCTGATCTTCATGACCTTGTGGTTCACCTTCAGCTACTTGCCGATCGCTCACATGGTTTGGTTCTGGATGGGCCCTGACGCCTACACAGCCAAAGAAGTTGTGGATGAAATGAATGGCAAAGCCGGCTTGATATGGCAATCAGGAGCGCTTGACTTCGCTGGCGGTACTGTGGTTCACATCAACGCTGCTGTGGCTGGTTTGGTCGGTGCCTTTATGATTGGCAAGCGAATTGGTTACGGCCGTGAAGCCATGGCACCTCACTCTTTGACATTGACCATGGTTGGTGCCTCCTTGTTGTGGGTGGGCTGGTTCGGTTTCAACGCAGGTTCTGCGCTAGAAGCCAACGGTTTCGCAGCACTTGCTTTCGTGAATACCTTGTTGGCCACTTCCGCAGCAGTATTGGCGTGGTGTGTGGGTGAAGCTTTGATGCGCGGCAAAGCGTCCATGTTGGGTGCAGCATCGGGTGCTGTGGCAGGTTTGGTGGCCATCACACCCGCAGCGGGTAACGTGGGTATTGGCGGCGCCTTGGTCATTGGCATCGTGGCTGGCTTTGCATGTTTGTGGGGTGTTAACGGCCTCAAGAAAATGCTGGGCGCAGACGACACATTGGACGTTTTCGGCGTGCACGGCGTGGGTGGCATTGTGGGCGCTTTACTCACAGGCGTGTTCAATTCACCCGCCTTGGGTGGCCCTGGCTTCGTGGCCGATTGGGTGACAGCCACCATGGTGACATCTGCTGATTACTCGATTGCCGCACAAGTTTGGACGCAAGCTAAAGCCGTGCTGATCACCATTGTGTGGTCTGGCGTGGTGTCCTTGGTCGCCTTTAAGCTGGTTGATTTGACGGTGGGTTTGCGTGTTTCTGAAGAATCAGAGCGCGAAGGCTTGGACATCACATCACACGGTGAAACGGCTTATCACAGCTAACCTGCCAAGATTTTCCAAAGACTTTCCGAGAAGTTAGTCTCCAAACTCACAGCCCGCTTCGGCGGGCTTTTTTTCGCCTTCAAACTTTGCGGCAACTTAGAAGTTGAATTCTTAATTCACAATCTCACCATCCCATCACGCCATTTAAAACAATGAACACCATGCCACCAGTGAGCCATCCGAAATGGCACCGTATCACTTCACAGGCAGATGGCTTGGGCGAGTCTCCTTTTTGGAACCCAGCAGAAAAATGTTTGTATTGGGTCGATATTCCCGGCCAACGCTTGCGACGCATGGCCATGACGGCTGACGCCTGGTGTGAGCAAAAGCTTGAAGACTGGCCATTAGGAGAGGAGCCAGGTTGCTTTGCGCCTGCTGCCCAAGGCGGCTGGGTGATGGCCACTCGCAGCGGTGTTTATCGTGCGCTTTCTTGGGGCGGCCCTAGGCATTTGTTGGCTGCTGCACCCTACGACACGGCCCTGATGCGATTCAACGATGGCAAGTGCGATCCGGCGGGCAACTTTTGGAGTGGCTCCATGTTTGAGCCGCGCGACCAAGCTGTTGCCGTGTTGTATGCCTTGCAGGCGGACGGTCGCTTAGAGACCAAAGCAGGCAGCGCCACTGTGGCCAATGGCCTGGCTTGGTCACCCGATGGACGCACGCTTTATTGGTCGGACACCGGCGCTCACTGCATCAGGGCTTGGGACTATGACGCTGCCACCCAATCAATGAGCCATGAACGCTTGTTTGCCCAATTTCCGCTCAAGCCAAAAAACTGGGCCTATGGCACTGCCAGCGCCCAAACGTATTGGGGCCGACCCGATGGTGCAGCGGTGGATG
>CANHXV010000191.1 GCA_947464665.1 Comamonadaceae bacterium | reverse complement strand
TGAGCAAGTTCTTGCGTTTCATGCCGCTGGCATTGCCAATGGTGGAACGACATGCGAAGACCCACCAGGACCCAGAGAAGGTCCATTTGGTTCTTTGAATCTTGCCTACCTTCGCGATCCGGCAGGAAATAAGATTTGCGCTTTGCACCGACCCCCTAAGCCACCTCAATAAAAGGGCAGGCCCACCGTTTTTAAAGCTACTCATCCGAGTAGTTTTTTTTGCAATTTAAATTGTATAAATGAGCGAGATTTGCCCCTTCACTTTCGTTCACAAGCGCGGTGGCAGTTTTCTAGTAACTAAGCGCAAGCGCCAAGTGCATGTCAATCTTCAAAGAATTTGACAAAGTCTTATCAGTGTTTTCCCTTGAATTTTGAATGTAAATATTCGTCCATCAACACTCTATTTTGTAAGAAAATAGTAAGTAATCTAATTTCCCCCAATGAAGCATGTCAATAACTGACCAACATGGCTATTGACTCATTTTTCTAAAGGTTTTCCTTTTGATTTGGCGGGGATTCATCTAATTCATAAAATCCGGCGATTAATTGACCTAAGTCAAGAAAGTTCTATGTTGCTTGCTGTAGTCATTGCCAAGAGTTTGATCGAGCTGTCGCTGATGTTCATCGTCGGGCGATTCTTGCTTGGTTTGTTGGCTGGGCCCAACCGAGACAACAATGTTTTCTGGCAATTGCTAGACGTGGCTTCCAAACCCGCACTGTGGATCACTCGCAAAATCAGCCCAAGGCTGATCTTGGACCAGCACATTCCCTTGGCCACCAGCAGCTGGCTGATCATTGCGTGGGTTTTGGTGGTCCAAATGAAAATTGAAATGTGCCTCGAAATGGGAATTGCGACATGTCAGTAAACGCCCATATTTCACATGAAACCTCAAACACTGCTTTTCGCAGCAAGTGCCTGTGGTTGAAATTCAAGGCCAAGACCCTTTTGGTTTTTGGCCTGCGCGCCCAAGCCCATGAGGTCTTTCAAGAAATTCTCGAGATCAATCCTGTCGACGCCTTGTCACTCAACAGTCTCGCTTACGAAGAGTTGAACAATCGCCGTCTGGTTCAATCTTTGGGCTATTTTGAGCGCGCACTGGTTCAAACACCCAACAACGCCAACGCCCATTTCAATGTCGGATTTGTGTGTGAAGAGCTTGGGCGAAGCCAAGAAGCTGAAATCGCATTCAAAGCAGCCATTCAGTTGGATGAAAAATTAGACCGTGCCTGGTACGGCTTGGGTTTGGTGTTGGTGCGTCAGCGAAAGTTTGAAGAATCTTTGCTTGCCTTCAAGCGCAACACCGAGTTGCAATCAATGAGCCCGTTCGCTTGGTATCAAATGGCACGGGTTCACATGGAAATGCACCAACCCGAAGAGGCTTTGGCGGTGATGCGACATCTGAAAGGTTTCGAGCCCAAAGTGGCCGCCCAACTCGAAAGGGAAACAGGGTTGAAATTAGACGGACCTGCGTAATCACAGAAGCCAAAAAGAGTGGCTAAGTAATTCAAGTTTGACAGTTGGTATTTTTTAACAATAAGGAGATGAAGATGCAGCTTACTGCAAGGCACCAGGAATACTGGGGCAAGAATTTGAAAATCACGGGGCTCTTGTTGGCCTTATGGTTCTCAGTGACCTTCGTACTTTTGTATTTTGCGCGTGATTTGACGTTCACCTTTTTTGGCTGGCCATTTTCATTTTGGGTGGCTGGACAAGGTGCACTGATCGTCTATTGCTTGATCATTTGGTACTACGCACGCTACATGAACAACCTTGACAAGGAATACGGCGTTTCAGAAGGAGAATCTTCATGAGTGTATTTGGAGGGGAAGGCCAATCCCAAGGCCAGTTTCAGCAATCGCTGAACAAAGTTTTCATTTTCTACGGCGTAGGCTTCGCAGCCTTTGTCATTGCGCTTGCCATCCTTGAGCAAATGGGCATGCCGAAAGAGTACATTGGTTATGCCTTCTTGGCAGCCACTGTACTTTTGTACGGCGGCATTGGTGTGATGAGTCGTACCAACGACGCAGCCGAATACTATGTGGCCGGCCGCCGTGTGCCAGCCATTTACAACGGCATGGCCACGGGCTCAGACTGGATGTCAGCTGCGTCCTTCATTGGTATGGCGGGTACGCTGTACCTCACAGGCTACGGCGGTTTGGCCTTCATTTTGGGCTGGACAGGTGGCTATTGTTTGGTGGCCTTGTTCTTGGCCCCTTACCTGCGTAAGTTTGGCCAGTTCACCATTCCCGACTTCCTGGGAGCACGCTACGGCGGCAACATGGCTCGTCTAATTGGTGTCTTTGCGGCTATCTTGGTCTCATTCGTTTACGTGGTGGCCCAGATCTTCGGCGTTGGCTTGATCACTGCACGATTGACAGGTTTGTCTTTTGAGGTGGGCGTCTATGTGGGCTTGGCCGGTATTCTGGTCTGCTCATTCTTGGGCGGTATGCGCGCGGTGACTTGGACTCAGGTTGCTCAATACCTGATCTTGATCGTTGCTTACATGATTCCTGTGGTCTGGCTGTCGGTGAAACACACCAGCAACCCCGTTCCTCAGATCGCTTATGGCTATTTGCTTGAAAAAGTGACTGCCAAAGAAGAGCAACTGTTGAAAGATCCGAAAGAACTTGAAGTTCGCGGTATCTTCAAATCACGCGCTGATGCAGCCGCTGAAAAACTGAAAGATGTTCCTGCCGCTTTGGCTGCTGACAGAGAAGCCGCCACCAAAAAGCTGGAAGATCTGAAAGCTGCCAACGCACCAGAAGCTGAAATCAAGGCCGCTACAGCTGCTATTGCTGCTTTGCCAAAAGATGAAGCTGCTGCCAAGGCAGCTTATACAGCTGCTCGCACTACCAATACGGCCCGAGCAGCGCCACCTTTGCGTCATGCAGAGCCGTTCCCCGGTAAAGATGATGCAGCAAGAGACATTTCAAGAAAGAACTTCTTGGCATTGGTCTTCTGTTTGATGATTGGTACAGCCGCTTTGCCACACATTCTGATGCGCTTTTACACCGTGCCCTCGGTGCGTGAAGCACGTGAGTCAGTGGCATGGTCATTGTTCTTCATTTCGTTGTTGTATTTCACAGCGCCTGCATTGGCGGTTTTGGTGAAATTCGACATCTATACGATTTTGGTCGGAACTCCGATAGATCAGTTGCCGGGTTGGATTGCACGATGGAATGTGGTGGATCCCACCCTGATGTCCGTTTCTGACATCAACAAAGATGGCATCTTGCAATTGGCAGAAATCCGTTTGGGCGGTGACATTGTGGTGTTGGCCACGCCTGAAATTGGCGGCTTGCCGTTCGTGATTTCTGGTTTGGTTGCTGCTGGTGGTTTGGCTGCGGCCTTGTCCACTGCCGATGGCTTGCTGCTGACCATTGCCAATGCTTTGTCGCACGACTTGTACTACAAAGTGATCGACCCTAATGCATCTGCTAGTCGTCGTGTTGCGCTCTCCAAAGTGATTTTGGTGTTCGTTGCGTTGGCTGCTGCTTATGTCGCATCCTTGAAGATGGCCGACATTCTGTTCTTGGTGT
>CANHXV010000190.1 GCA_947464665.1 Comamonadaceae bacterium | reverse complement strand
TCGGCCATGGCCAAAACCAACACACCGCCGTCGGCTTGTGACAGCAAGCCTTTGAGGGCGATGGGCTTGCCCGCTTGCAAGGTAGCGCCCAAGTCAAGTCCGCCCAACAAAGCGGTGTCGTTGATGTTCAGGGGCACGCGCCTAAGGGGAGTTTGTGTAGGCAAGAGGCTTTTTAAAAGCGCCAGCCACTGGTTTCGGTTTTCGCAGGCCGGCGATCGAAGTGCCACGCCGCCCAGACCCACTGGGTCAACTGCAAAAAGTGCGGCAATGGTTGCGGCGTCGCCTTGCATAAGTAGTTTGCGAGGGCCTTAGCAGCCTATCTGTCGAGGGCATCAGGCTTGTGTGCCGTCAGCTCTGAAAGGGCGCGCTCCACCCGCGTTGAGGAGCCAGAATCATCAAGCGGGTTGCGCCGAAGTCGATGGCGAAGCGCAGAGGGCGCCACCCGGATCAGGTGTTTTTGCTCAACTTTGGTGGCGCCTTGCAAAGCCGCCTCAGCCCGCGCCGCGCGAACCAGTGTGAGGTCGCCGCGCAAGCCATCTGTGCCCAAACTCATGCAAAGTTGTGCCGCAAACTCTCGGGCTGCGTCGGGAATGGCCACATTCGCCAAACGCTTGCGGGCTGCCACAATGCTGCGTCTGACGCGGTCGTCTTCTTTTTTCCATACGTCGGTAAAAGCTTGTGGCCCTTGTTCAAAGGCGTCTCGGCGCTTCACCACTTCTACGCGCTGAGCCAGTGTGTCAGGTGTTTTAACTTCCACAGACAAACCAAAGCGGTCGAGCAACTGGGGCCTTAATTCACCTTCCTCTGGATTGCCGCTGCCAATCAGAACGAAGCGAGCGGGGTGGCGAACACTCAAGCCTTCACGCTCCACCACGTTTTCGCCCGAAGCGGCCACGTCAATCAACAAGTCGAC
This sequence comes from Comamonadaceae bacterium, assembly GCA_947464665.1. Taxonomy (GTDB): domain Bacteria; phylum Pseudomonadota; class Gammaproteobacteria; order Burkholderiales; family Burkholderiaceae_C; genus Limnohabitans_A. The sequence goes on along the minus strand of CANHXV010000190.1, from coordinate 2,695 downwards.
CAAATGGTCTTCTAGCAAATTGACCTCATCGATGTACAAATAACCCCGATTGGCACGCGCCAATAGCCCAGGTTCAAAGGCTTTTACACCTTGTGACAAGGCACGTTCCAAATCTAAGGCGCCCACGACCCGGTCTTCCGTTGCACCCAAGGGCAAGTCAACCACCGGCACCGAGACCAAATGGCTGGTTTTTGTGGCGGCGCCCGCTTTGCTGCCCACTGCCGCTTTGGCCAAACACTCGGGGCATTTGGCATTTTCTGGGTCGCAGCCATAAGGGCAACCCACCACAGCGCGCATTTTGGGCAACAAAGCAGCCAAGGCCCTCACGGCCGTCGATTTGCCAGTGCCGCGATCACCGAACACCAAAACTCCCCCGATGCTGGGGTCGATGGCCGTCAGCATGATGGCCATTTTCATGTCGTCTTGGCCAACAATGGCAGAGAAGGGAAAGGTCAATGACATCAGATTCACAATCCAGGTTAAAACGGGCCGGATGACAAAGTGTCAACTTGAAAAATTATACAAAGTGTCAATTTAACTTGACGTTTTGTCAAATCCAGTTAAATTATGGCTTCATTGAACAGATATTGAGGCAAATGATGAGTGCCCTGCTTGATTGGATTAAGTCCCCATCGCAGCTTAGAAAACTGTCCCGAGACAACTTGGCCCCTCTGGCCAAAGAGTTGCGTGAGCGTTTGATTCAGTCGGTCTCGCAAACCGGCGGACATTTCAGCTCCAACCTGGGAACGGTCGAGTTGACGGTGGCTCTCCATTACGTTTTCAACACGCCTGAAGACCGGTTGGTGTGGGATGTGGGCCATCAAACCTATCCCCACAAAATCTTGACTGGCCGCAACGAGCAGATGGCCAGCATGCGCCAAATTGGTGGTTTGAGCGGTTTTCCACGTCGTGAAGAGAGTATTTACGATGCCTTTGGCACCGCACACTCGTCCACCAGCATTTCGGCTGCATTGGGCATGGCCATGGCCGCCAAGCAAATGGGCAGCCACCGCAAAGCAGTGGCCATCATTGGCGATGGCGCACTCACAGCAGGTATGGCCTACGAGGCCCTGAACAATGCTGGCGCAAGCGATTGCAACTTGCTGGTCATCTTGAACGACAACGACATGTCGATCAGCCCACCGGTTGGTGCCTTGAACCATTATTTGCATGAATTGATGAGTGGCCGCTTTTATGCCGATGCCAAAAAAATTGGCAAGGAAGTGCTGAAAAACGCGCCGCCTTTGTATGCCCTGGCGCAAATGATTGAGCAGCAAACACAGAGCTTCATCCAACCTCAAACCATGTTTGAAAATTTGGGTTTCGAGTACACAGGCCCCGTAGATGGCCACGATGTGAATGCGCTGGTCGACACCTTGAAGGGTTTGTACAACAAACCTGGCCCGCAGTTTTTGCATGTGGTCACGCGCAAAGGCAAGGGCTATGCGAAAGCGGAAGCCGATCCTGTGGCCTATCACGGGCCCAGTAAGTTTGACCCTGTTGTGGGCATTGTGAGCGCCGTTGCGCCTGTAGCCACAAAACCAACCTTCACCCAAATTTTTGGCCAATGGCTTTGTGATATGGCTGCTCAAGACGAGCGCTTGGTAGGTATCACGCCAGCCATGCGAGAAGGCTCTGGCATGGTGAGCTTCAGTCAAAAGTATCCCCATCGTTATCACGATGTGGGCATTGCGGAGCAACATGCTGTCACCTTTGCCGCGGGCATGGCCTGCGAAGGATTGAAGCCCGTCGTGGCCATTTATTCAACCTTTTTACAACGTGCTTACGACCAACTGATTCACGATGTGGCCTTGCAAAACTTGCCGGTGGTCTTTGCACTTGACCGTGCGGGTTTGGTGGGAGCAGATGGCCCCACGCACGCTGGCATGTACGACATTGCTTTCACGCGCTGCATTCCCAACATGAGCATTGCTTGCCCCGCAGACGAATCAGAGTGCCGACAGTTGCTGAGTACGGCTTATGCGCAAGACCATGCGGTCACAGTTCGTTACCCAAGGGGTGCAGGTGTCGGTGTGCAAGTGGGAGCAGATTTACAGACCTTGCCTTTCGGCAAAGCAGAAATCAGGCGCCAAGGCCAAGGTGTGGCACTGCTGGCATTTGGCCCGCTACTTTACGAAGCACTCAAAGTGGCTGAAAGCATTAACGCTACGGTAGTCAATATGCGTTGGGCCAAGCCCTTAGATGTCGAAACATTGAAGCAAATTGCGCTTTCACACGATCGCCTGGTCACGCTAGAGGATGCCACGCGCAAGGGCGGTGCAGGCTCGGCTGTCATGGAAGCTTTGCAAGACATGGGCATTGCCATGCCGGTGTTGGTGGTGGGTTTTGAAGATGAATTCACAGAGCACGGCGACCCTCAAAAGCTGATGCAGCAATATGGCCTGACAGCACCAGGCATTCAAAAACGCATTGAAGACTGCTGGCCTGATTTGAAGGCCGCACCTTTCTTGAGGGTGGTGGGATAATGGCTGTTTGGACCTTAGGGCTAAACCACAAAACTGCGCCGATTGATTTGCGCGAACGCTTTGCGTTTGCCTCTGAAAGATTGGATCAGTCCTTGAAGGGTTTGCGCCAAAGCTTCACCACGCACAAGGAAGTGGCTATTTTGTCCACTTGCAATCGAACAGAAATTTACTGTGCAGGTGATGAGGTTCAAATACCCCAAACACTGAGT
>CANHXV010000189.1 GCA_947464665.1 Comamonadaceae bacterium | reverse complement strand
TGGTGGGCGATGCAAGTTTCGAACTTGCGACCCCTGCAGTGTGAATGCAGTGCTCTACCCCTGAGCTAATCGCCCTATCGCTTTTTCAGCGTAGCCTTAAATTATGCCATGGAAAATTAGCGTATTTCAAGGTTTTTAGGGCGTCAAACTGGCACGACCAACCGCCAAATGGTCTTGCCATCACTGGCTTTGTCCAATTGCGCCAATTGGTCTTCATGGGCTGCATGCTCTTGGGTATTGGCTTGAATGACAGGCAATACAAAAGCAGACAAATCGACAGCTTCTTCTGAACCCGCCTTACCTTCATCTGAGCCTGCGTCGATTAGCAAAGTCTCTTGCCCGCGCGTGAGGTTGATATAAACATCGGCCAGAAGCTCGGCATCGAGCAAGGCTCCGTGCAAAGTGCGGCCAGAGTTGTCTACACCCAAACGGTCGCAAAGCGCATCGAGGCTGTTGCGCTTGCCAGGGTACATTTGCTTGGCCATGACCAAGGTGTCAACCACACCTTCGACATACGTCGTAAAGGGCTTCTGCCCTGCCAGCTCAAGCTCTTTGTTTAAAAAGCCTACGTCAAACGCGGCATTGTGAATGATGATTTCGGCGCCCTGAACGTAGTCCAAAATTTCTTGTGCTACGGTTTCGAACTTGGGCTTGTCGCGCAAAAATTCGTTGCTGATACCGTGCACCTTGAGTGCATCTTCGTGGCTGTCTCGGCCTGGATTGAAATAGAAATGCAGGTTGTTGCCAGTGAGCTTACGGTTAACCAGCTCGACACATCCCAACTCAATGACACGATCTCCGCCCTCTGCCGAGAGGCCGGTGGTTTCGGTGTCTAGAAATAGTTGGCGCATGGACTAACTGTAAACGCTATTCAAGCAAGAACGCTTTCAATGGTTCTCTTTGGCGTGGTTGATGGTGTATTTGGGAATTTCAATGACCACGTCTTGCTTGCCCATGAACGCCTGGCAGCTCAAACGTGAGTTGGGCTCTAAGCCCCAAGCACGGTCCAGCAAGTCTTCTTCGGTTTCTTCAGCTTCGTTCAAGCTGCTTAAACCTTCTCGCACAATGACGTGACATGTGGTGCAAGCGCAGCTCATATCGCAGGCGTGTTCGATGTTGATTTTGTTTTCCAACAAAGCTTCGCAAATGCTGGTGCCAGCAGGTGCAGAGATTTGGGCGCCTTCGGGGCAGTATTCAGCATGAGGCAAAATTTTAATGACTGGCATTTTGTGTTTCTTAAATTAGCAGTAGGCTCAAAGGCTCTGGATGTTTTGACCCGACAAAGCTTTTTGAATGCTGTGGTTCATGCGCTCGGCGGCAAAGGCTTCGGTGGCATGGGCCAAGGCTTGGGTGGCATCTTCTACCACCTGAGCGTCTTGTGATGTATCAACTGTATGTCGCAATGCCAACATGAGTGAATCTATTTGAGCACGGTCTTCTGAGCTTAGCAATTGGCCATCGGCATTCAAAGCACTTTGCGTAGCCAGCAGCATGCGGTCACCATCTACCCTGGCCTCGACCAAGGCCCTAGCCTTCATGTCGACCTCAGCCGTTGTGAAGCTGTCTTGCAACATCTTGGCAATTTGATCATCGCTCAAGCCATACGAAGGCTTCACGTCAATTTTGGCTTCAACACCACTGATCTGCTCTTTGGCAGCAACGCTGAGCAAGCCATCTGCATCTACGGTAAATGTCACGCGAATGCGCGCAGCACCCGCAGCCATAGGCGGTATGCCGCGCAACTCAAATCGGGCCAAGCTACGGCAATCGACTACCAAATCACGCTCGCCTTGCAACACATGCAATGCCAAAGCGGTTTGGCCATCTTGGTAGGTGGTGAAGTCTTGAGCCATGGCAGTGGGAATGGTTTGGTTGCGCGGAATGATCCGCTCGACCAAACCGCCCATGGTTTCAATACCCAAAGACAAGGGTATGACGTCTAGCAAGAGCAAATCGCCGGCAGAGTCATTGCCCGCCAGTTGATTGGCTTGTATCGCGGCACCCAAGGCCACTACTTCGTCCGGGTTTAAGTTGTTCAGCGGTGGCTTGCCAAAGAAAACGGCCACGGCTTCTTGCACTTGCGGCATGCGAGTAGACCCGCCCACCATGACCACGCCTTGAATATCTTCGGCTTTGGTTTTGGCATCGCGCAAGGCTTTCTTCACGGCAGACATGCACCTGGCTGTCAGCGCCGAAGTTGCTGCGTTGAATTGCGCACGCGTGACTTTAACTTCGTGGCTTTGTGCTGCATGTGACCATGCCAAAGAAACATCAGAAGCGTCAGTCAAGGCCTCTTTGGCTGCACGTGCTGCCGCTTTCAATCTGGTTTTGTCTTCAGCACTGAAGCCTGCTTGCGCTTCAGACAAGCCCATCGATGCCAAGGCTGCATCTGCCAATGCATGATCGTAGTCATCACCACCTAAAGCTGAATCACCACCGGTGGCCATCACTTCAAACACACCGCGCGTTAAACGCAGAATAGAAATGTCAAAGGTACCGCCGCCCAAATCGAACACGGCGTAAATGCCTTCGCTGGCGTTGTCTAGTCCATAAGCAATGGCGGCCGCTGTAGGCTCATTGATCAAGCGCAGTACATTGATACCTGCCATTTGCGCTGCGTCTTTGGTGGCTTGTCGTTGTGCGTCGTCAAAGTATGCGGGCACCGTGATGACAGCCCCGTGCAAGTCGTCATTGAAGGTGTCTTCTGCACGGTAACGCAGCGTAGCTAAAATTTCTGCACTCACTTCAACAGGTGATTTAGCGCCCTGCACAGTTTGAATAGACAACATACCTTTGGCCGCTTCTCCATCTGCCTGTGCAAACTTGTAGGGCAACTTTTCAGGATGTGCAATATCAGACAAGCTGCGCCCCATGAAGCGCTTCACAGAAGCCAATGTGTTTTCAGGATCTACGGCTGCATTGGCCACAGCTTCGTGGCCAATCTGTCGGCCTTGCCCCGGCAAGTAGCGCACCACAGAGGGCAAAATGATGTGGCCTTTGTCGTCTGGCAAGCACTCTGCCACACCATTGCGTACAGAGGCCACCAAAGAATGCGTAGTGCCCAAATCAATGCCAACAGCAATGCGCCGCTGATGCGGGTCTGGCGCTTGGCCAGGTTCAGAAATTTGCAAAAGTGCCATTTAAAAACTTCAATGTCTGTACGGTATGACTTATGTGCTGGCGTCTAGGCCGTGCTGAACTTCATGTGCAAATTTTTCGATGAACATGAGCGCCCTCACCTGCCCTACTGCGGCTGCGAAATTGTGATCAGCATCCATCAAAGTAGCGGTTTTCGCCAAAACTTGAGCATGAGAAGCATCAACTTCTTCGAGTAACTTTTCCAGCGCTTTAATTTTAGTATCTGAATCTTTCAGCGCTTTGCAGTCATCCAAAGCTTCACGCCATTCCATTTGTTGAATCAAAAATGCAGGGGGCATGCTGGTGTTGTTTTCTGCATTCACAGCAGCACCATTCAACTCACACAAGTAAGCTGCGCGCTTCAACGGGTCTTTAAGGCGGTTATAGGCTTCATTAATGCGCACCGACCATTGCATGGCAATGCGCTGAGCAGCAGCACCTTCAGAGGCAAATCGGTCGGGGTGAGCTTCGCGTTGCAAAGACTT
>CANHXV010000188.1 GCA_947464665.1 Comamonadaceae bacterium | reverse complement strand
AGGGTGCTTGAATTGTTGCAAGAACAGCTGCATGCATCGCGGTCGGCGCCTGAACACAAAGGCCTGATTCGCTGGCTGGTGGATGTCGATCCACTGGCCATTTAATGGGCGATCATTGAAGCAATGCGACCGCGCCCGAGAAGGTGAGAAAGGCCGCGGCTGTAGAGACCAAAATAATTCTGGCAATGCGGCCATTGTCGGCACCAAATCTTTCTGCCAACATGGCCACATTGCTAGCGCTGGGCAAAGCGGCCACAAGCACCATCACTTTAAGGGCAAAGGTATCAATGGGCATACCCATTGAAATGGCGGCCAAGCCAACCATCAAGACCAGAATAGGGTGCAAAAACAATTTGATCATTGCAACTGGCACATAGTCTTTCCATGTCAGAGGGCCGTGCTGTTCGTGGTGTGCAATTTTTTGGGAGCGCGCCAACACGGCACCAATGGTGAAAAGCGCCACCGGCGATGCCGCATCGCCCAACAAGGCCACGGTTTTTTCTACTGGCCCTGGCAACTCAATTTGAAACGCCGAAAAAAGTGTGCCCAACAAAATAGCCCATGGCAAAGGATTCTTCACCACGCCAAGCAGTGCATTTTTAGCAGCTTGGCCTACGCCTTGCTCGCCTGCACCATCCAAACGCGACAGTGCAATGCAAAGCGATGTGGTGATGACCATGTCGATGACGATGGTGACGATGGCAGGGCCTGCCGCCGCCGAGCCTAGCAAGGCCACCAACAAGGGAACGCCCATGAAGCCGGTGTTGGGGAAGGCGCCGACCAAGGCGCCAAATGCCGCATCGTTCCAACCAAAGCGTCTGTTCAATGTGACGGCCACCGCAAAGGCCACCATGACCAAGGCGCAAAACAAGTACATGAAGAAAGCGCTGGCATCTAAGAGTTGTGCAATGGGCGTGTTGGCGCCGAATCGGAACAACATGCAAGGCAACGCAAAGTACAGCACAAAGCCATTCAGGCCTGGAATGGCCTCAAAGGGCAGCATCTGACGGCGCGCCGCCCAATAACCGCAAAGTACCAAGGCAAAGAAAGGAAAGGTGACGCGCAAAACATCTAGCATGGGTCACATTGTGCCTTGGAATTTGGGCCCCGTTTGCCCGCCATTGCCCGCTATGATTCATGAGCTTGCCGAATTTGCACGCCAATTCGGCTTTCCCTACTTTTACGCATGTCCACCCCCTCTTCTGGTTTAAATCCGGCTCAACTCGAAGCTGTCCATTACGTCCAAGGTCCTTGCCTTGTGTTGGCGGGCGCTGGCTCGGGCAAGACACGCGTGATCACGCAAAAAATTGCCAGGCTGATAGAGGTGGGCCTTGAACCCAAACGCATTGCGGCCATCACTTTTACAAACAAAGCGGCCAGTGAAATGCGAGATCGTGCACGCAAGCTCATTGGCAAAGGCGCTCAAGAAGTCATGATTTGCACCTTTCATGCCTTGGGTGTGCGCATCATGCGCCAAGACGGGCATGTGCTGGGTTTGAAACCACAGTTCAGTATTTTGGATTCAGACGATGTGGTGAGCATCTTGAAAGACTGCGGCGGCACCACCGATGTCAACACCGCAAGGCAATGGCAATGGGCCATCAGTGCTTGGAAAAATGCGGGACTGACAAGTGCACAAGCAGAAGGCCTTGCGCAAAACGAAAACGAGCGCATCGCTGCGCGCATCATGGGCCGCTACGAAGAACGCTTGTCAGCCTATCAAAGTGTGGACTTTGACGATTTGATTGGCTTGCCTTTGAAATTGTTGGCACAGTACCCTGAAGTGCGTGAGCGTTGGCAAGCGTGTATGGGCCATGTGTTGGTGGACGAATACCAAGACACCAATGCCACACAGTATGAAGTGCTTAAACACTTGGTAGGTGAACGCGCAAGATTTACAGCGGTGGGTGACGATGACCAATCTATTTACGGTTGGCGCGGCGCCACTTTAGACAACCTGAAACGTTTGCCACAAGATTTTCCGCAATTGAAGGTTGTGACCTTAGAGCAAAACTACCGATCGACCAGCGCCATTTTGCGCGCAGCCAACAACGTGATTGAGCCCAACCCCAAGCTCTACCCTAAAAGACTTTTTTCTGAATTGGGTGAAGGCGAGCCGGTTCGCGTGGTCGATGCTGACCACGAAGAACACGAAGCCGACCGCATGGTGGCTCGCATTCAATCTTTGCGAGCAGGCACCGCCACCACTTCCGGCGGCGTTCAATACCGCGACTACAAAGAGTTCGCCATTTTGTACCGCGCCAACCACATGGCCAAACCGTTTGAAAAAGCTTTGCGCCGTGCGCAAATCCCCTACAAAGTTTCGGGGGGGCAAAGTTTTTTTGACCGCGCAGAAATCAAAGATTTGTGCGCTTGGTTTCGCTTGTGGGTCAACAACAACGACGACCCCGCTTTTTTGCGTGCAGTAACCAGCCCGAAGCGCGGCATTGGCCATCAAACTTTGGCAGGCCTTGGTACTTTGGCAAGTCAGTACAAACTCAGTTTGTTTGAAGCTTTGTTTTCCAACAGTTTAGGCAGCAGACTGTCTGCGCGCGCGGTAGGCAGCTTGCATGAGTTTGGCCGTTACATGAACGACTTGGAATACCGCGCCAAACGTACTCATGGCGCCGAAGATGCCAAAGTTTTTTTGTTGCAATGGCTTAAAGACATTGGTTACGAAAAACATTTATACGATGGTGAAGACAACGAAAAAGTAGCAGCAGCACGGTGGACCAATGTCTTAGAATTTTGTGACTGGATGTCAGGGCGTTGTGGCGGTACCATTGATGACGCGGCAGGCGTGAGCCTGATGGCAGAAACCAAATCGCTTTTGGAAGTGGCGCAAACCATCTCCTTGCTGTCCACCTTGAATGAGCGTGAGCAAGACCCCAATGTGGTCACCTTGTCGACATTGCATGCCGCCAAAGGTTTGGAGTGGCCGCATGTGATGTTGGTGGGCGTGAATGAAGGTTTGCTGCCTTTCAAAATGGACGAAGACAACAGAGAATCCATCAACGCTGCCCTACATGCTGAAGGTCAACTCACCAGGCTTCAGGAGGAGCGTCGTTTGATGTACGTGGGCATTACAAGGGCGCAGCGAACTTTGGCTGTCAGCTGGACCAAGCGCCGCAAAAAAGGCCGCGAGACCATTGCCGCGCTGCCCAGTCGGTTTATTGCAGAAATGGCACTCGACAAAAATACAGTGAAAGAAGACCCCAGAGAAAAATTACGCGCACTGCGAGCTGAGTTCGCGTTGAAGGCTGCAGCTTCTGCAAACCTTTCCAAAGATTAAGGTTTGACTGACAGTTGGCAAATCAACTTCAAACCGCTTGAAGTCCGTATATTTTAGGAACAGTGGAATGACTCTTACCATGAAAGCATTGAATAAGACTAGGTTACGATCACTCTCTAATTAGGCTTGATCAGCTCATTACAATATCTTTTTGAGCTCTGAGATAACAACAAGATAGCATGCCCACATTTGAAATGGCTTCATCCTAGAAAGAGTACTGACGACATGATTGATTACGCCAACCGGCAACGAACACCCCGAAAGCTTGTGATCGGGTTGACTGCGGTGGTTGTATTGCATGGGCTCCTTTTTTGGGCTATCAATTCTGGACTTGCGCGCAAGTTTGTGAAGGTCATCAAAGGCCCCGTGGAAGCCGTTCTTTTGGAAGAAGCCAAACCCGACATT
>CANHXV010000187.1 GCA_947464665.1 Comamonadaceae bacterium | reverse complement strand
TCAACGCAGCGGTGCAGCGTACTGCAAGCCGCCCTGACTCCATTGACGGTTCATGCCGCGTGGCAGGTTGATGGAGGTCTTGGGGCCCACATTGCGCTCAAACATCTCGCCATAGTTGCCGGTGACCTTGATGGCACGGTACAGCCACTCTTTGTCCAAGCCCAAGTGCTTGCCCAAATCTTCTGTCGCGCCGAGCAAACGACCGACTTGCGGATTGTCGCTGGTCTTCATCTGGTCTGCGTTGGCCTGGGTGATGCCATACTCTTCGGCTTCAATCAAACCGGCCAACACCCACTTGTTGATGGCCAACCACTCGTCATCACCACGGCGCACCATGGGGCCCAGAGGCTCTTTGGAAATCAGGTCGGGCAAGATCAAGTGGGTTGCTGGGTCTTTGGCTTCCTTGGCGCGCACAGAAGCCAAGCCCGATGCGTCGGTGGTGTAAGCCTGGCAACGGCCAGCAAAGTAAGCGCCAGTGGCTGCTTCAACTTTTTCAAACACCACAGGCTTGAGGTTGAGCTTGTTGGCGCGTGAGTAATCGGTTAAATTTTTCTCGGTGGTGGTGCCTGATTGCACGCAGACCGTGGCGCCCTTGAGCTGCTTGGCGCTGGTGATCTTGCCTTTGGGGACCATGAAGCCTTGGCCGTCGTAGTAGTTGGCACCCACAAAATGCAGGCCCAAAGAGGCATCACGGCTCATGGTGCTGGTGGTGTTGCGGGCCAACACATCGATCTCGCCAGACTGCAGGGCTGTGAAGCGCTGCTGGGCTGTCAGAGGCACGTATTTAACCTTGGTGGCGTCGCTCAAGACAGCGGCGGCCACTGCACGGCAGTGGTCCACGTCCAAACCAGACCAGTTGCCACTGGAATCAGCTGCAGAAAAACCTGCCAAACCTGTGTTGACGCCGCAGACGACTTGGCCGCGTTGCTTGATTTGATCAAGCGTTTTACCAGCCATGGCAGAAGTTGCAGCCATCAAGCCAGCGGCAGCCAGCACAGATCCGATCAAAGTACGTGTGTATTTCTTCATGAATAGAATCTTTCTAAATTTATGAGTAGCAAATCGCTACACGAATGATTACATAAAAAAGATTAAAACTCCCCTTAAAGGAAGCATTTTTAAGCTTTTGCAGTACAAGGGATTCATCCTGACGACGCACCAGACAAGTGCAGATCGACAATATAGATTTTCCAGTTTGCACAATATATGCCAACTCAAACCTAGCAACCTAATATATTCAATTTGTGACCAAGCTTGGATCAGGGTGTACCCTTAAACTTATTCAATGAATGCATGACGACTGGCATGATCAGCTCACCCAAAAGTTGTATTGACCTATGGCAAAACACGTATCCGAGACCCCAGCCACACAGTGGCTGAAGCACAAAAAAGTTGTTTACTCAGAGCACCCCTACGACTATGTGGAGCATGGCGGCACCTCAGAATCGTCTAAAAAGCTGGGCGTGCCTGAGCACGCAGTGGTCAAGACCCTGGTGATGCAGGACGAACATGGCAAAGGCTTGGTGGTTTTGATGCATGGAGACTGCAAAACTTCCACCAAAAATTTAGCTCGTCAAATTGGTCGAAAATTGGTTGAGCCCTGTACGCCAGATGTTGCGCAAAAGAATTCTGGGTATCTGGTTGGGGGGACTTCACCCTTTGGTTTGCGCAAGCCCTTGCCCGTGTTTGTAGAGTTCAGCATTTTGGAACTTCCCAAAATATGGATCAATGGCGGAAAGCGGGGATTTTTAGTAGGCATAGATCCCAAAGTACTGGTCAGTGAATTGGGCGCTGAGCCGGTGCAATGTGGGTTGCCTGTGTAGTGCCAAGGAAAGTACTCTTTTACAGATCTTTCAGCGCCGCTTCTACTTGTGCTTCAAACAGATCGGGTTGCCCCATCGCTTTGGCATTGAGCAGCGCCAGTTTGACTAAAAAGAGCTCTGACTTTTCGGGGCCTGCTCGATCGATGGCGGTCGCCAATCGGTCGTAAACCTGTTCTAAGCCAGCAATGTCCAGAGTATTGTTAGGGTTCATTGCATTACCGCATGTTGAAGACTGGAAAGCAATCGTGTGGCATCTACTTGAAGCCAGCGAGCACACACGTGTTGATCGGGTCGGAATAAATAAGCACCACCTGCTGAGAGTGCGTAACGAAGCTGAAATCGTTGTTGAGGGTCAAACAATGTTTGGTCAGCACCCTTGATATGCGCATGATCGTGTGTAATGGCCAGCAGCTTCAATGGCAAACCTTTGTTCTTGGCAACTTCAACAGCCTTTAACAGGTCTGGTGGAATGCTTTCATGTGGTGCAACATAAACCAAGTCAAACCCGCCACCTAAGTGGTCTAATAAAAAGTCATCTGATTTCAATTGAACATTTTGAGGGGGTGCACCCAATGTTGGCCCACCCGTAAACTTTGCATTGTCATCAGACATGCTGTTTAACGCAGAATGCTTGTACTCATGAGGTCGAGACGTGCGCCAGTGATACAAAGGTCGTACAAATTCTTCGGTCAAAGACAAAGACAAAACGGCATCGCGCAGCAACCTAAATCCGCGACTAGGCGGAGCCATGAAACGCGTGCTTTTACCAGCCTCCGTGATGATTTCGCGCGCTGCCCCAACACGCTCTTGGCTGTGGTTTGTCATCAATTTTTCAGGGGCAATGCCTTTTAAAACATAGGCCAAATGCCAGCCTAATGACTGCGCATCTTGGAACGCGGTGTTGGCCCCTCGCACGCCAAAGATGGGCAGCAAATGTGCAGCATCCCCCGTGAACACAATTCGATCGTGCACATAGTTGGGCAAGGTGAGCGTGCGTGCCGAGTAAACAGAGCTCCAATCCATTTCCCAAGACTTGTCTTCAAAGCCAATCATTTTGAGTTGGGCATTTATGCGCTGCTGAAGGGACTCGGGCCGCAAAGCTTCTTCAGGTGTTTCGCCAGGTGGCAATTGATAGTCCACTCGCCAAATGCCATGGGGCTCTTTGTGCATCAGAATAGTGTTGCCGCGGTTCCAGTCTGGGTCAAAAAATGCCAAGCGCTCTGTGGGAAAGGGCAGATCAATGCGAATATCGGCAATGACAAAAATGCTCTCAAATGAAGCGCCTTCCAATTTCAAATTCATGGCACTTCGAATTTCAGATCTACCACCATCTGCCGCTACAAGCCATTCGGTTTCAAGTTGATAGGGGCCTGCAGAGGTGTCGACATGGGCTGTCACAGTTCCCGCTGACTGTTCTGCGCTAACTAGCTTGTTGCCCCAGCGAACTTCAATCAGTGAATGGGCAGCGCATGCATCGTGCAGGTACTCTTCTAAGTACTGTTGCTGAATATTGATCATCGGGAAAAATCGATCGTCTGGATCTAGGGGTGTTTCCATCCGAAATACTTTTTGACCGCGATAAATGGAATTGCCGCAACGCCAAGGCAATCCGTTTTCAGTGATGCGATGGGCCACGCCCACTTGCTGCAAAATTTCCATTGACCTGCGCGTGAACACTATGGCACGTGAGCCTTGTGAAAACTGCAAATCAGAAGCCAAAACCACACTGGCAATCCCGTGTCGGGCCAATTCCAATGCTGTGACCATGCCGGCAGGTCCTGCACCTACGATGACTACTTTTTTCTTTTCCTGTGGCCCATTTTCAGACGGCAACCAAGGCTTGAAAACTTGGTAGTTGTAATAAATGGAAGGACGCGGG
>CANHXV010000186.1 GCA_947464665.1 Comamonadaceae bacterium | reverse complement strand
GCCGCTGCGCAAGGTCCTCAACAAGCCATCGGCCAATACCTGATCGTCTTCGGCAATCAAAATACGCATCTTTGTCTCCTGCTTTTGCCTTTGAACGGCTTTGCGCGCCCCTATCGGGGTCATTGACAAATTTTAGGCGACTCCGGTCACTTCATGTGATTCTTTCATTAATCGCTTGTTTGGCTCGTGCGTCTTGGCGTGCGACAAACTCTTTACATGCTATAGGCTTCCAATCCCAATGCCACAACCGTTGCAATTTCTTTACCCACTGAGGCCTTGAACTCTTCTTCCGCCTGTGCCACAGCCGTTTGAAATGCAGCCAACCACGCCAAGCCGGCTTCCGTGAAAATAACCTGCCTAGCCCTGCCATCTCGTGAGTCGCTCTCTCTTTTGACCAAGCCCCAAGCTTCGCATTGGTCCACCAAATTGCCCATGGCCTGCTTGCTCATTCCCGCCGCATGCGCCAGGTCCGTAAGCCTTGAACCTTGTAGCGACAAATGCCGCGTGATGTGAATGTGCGCTGCACTGATTTGGTCTTTGGCCGCCAAGTTGGAAAGCGCCAATGGCACTTGGTCGTTGTGAGACATCAGGCTTAAAACGCGCGCATCAAATCTGCGCATTGCATGCCCCAACAGCCGACCCAAATGGGTCTCACGCCAACGGTCGTCTAAAACCGACGCAAGCCCGTCTTTAGGCACTAAGTTTTGCTCTGAACTGTCATTGACTGGCATTTGCCAATAGTAAAGTAAACTGACTAAAAAATCTATTTACTGGCTAATACAATGGCGTTACAGTACTGTTCAAGCATCCAGTCTTTGATCAACACTCTGAATGCAAAACTTTTAACCCGTTGATTTTCAAGGAGATTTTCATGAGCGAACAAAACAGCGACAAAACCAAGGCCCTGCAAGCAGCCTTGGCCCAAATTGAAAAACAATTTGGCAAAGGCACCATCATGCGCTTGGGCGAAGGCGAGGTCATTGAAGACATCCAAGTGGTGTCCACGGGTTCATTGGGCCTTGACATCGCCTTGGGCGTGGGCGGTTTGCCGCGTGGCCGCGTGGTTGAAATATACGGCCCAGAGTCCTCAGGCAAAACCACACTCACCTTGCAAGTCATTGCAGAGATGCAAAAAGTGGGCGGCCAATGCGCTTTTGTCGATGCCGAGCATGCCTTGGACATCCAATACGCTCAAAAGTTGGGCGTCAACTTGCAAGACCTGCTCATCAGCCAACCCGACACTGGCGAACAAGCCCTGGAAATTGTTGACAGCTTGGTTCGCTCAGGCGCTGTTGATTTGGTGGTTATCGACTCCGTGGCCGCACTCACCCCCAAAGCCGAACTAGAAGGCGACATGGGCGACTCACTGCCCGGCCTGCAAGCCCGCCTCATGAGCCAAGCCCTGCGCAAGCTGACGGCCACCATCAAGAAAACCAATTGCATGGTCATCTTCATCAACCAAATTCGCATGAAGATCGGCGTCATGTTCGGCTCTCCCGAAACCACCACGGGTGGCAATGCCCTTAAGTTCTACGCGTCGGTTCGCTTAGACATTCGCCGCACAGGCACCATCAAGCGCGGCGACGACGCCATCGGCAACGAAACCAAGGTCAAGGTGGTTAAAAACAAGGTAGCGCCGCCCTTCAAAACAGCCGAGTTCGACATCTTGTTTGGTGAAGGCATCAGCCGTCATGGCGAGATCATCGACATGGGCGTCGAAGCCAAAATCATCGACAAATCGGGGGCCTGGTATGCCTACAACGGCGAAAAAATCGGTCAAGGCCGCGACAACGCACGTGAGTTTCTGCGCGAAAACACAGAATTGGCAAACGAAATTGAAAACAAAGTCCGTGAATCATTGGGCATCCCCTTGCTGGCTGAAGCGGTTAACGCGGCTTAAGAAGTTTCCCAGTGGCTCTACATCACAGTTGCGCTCCTTGATCAATGGCTCAGCCTGGGTTTAAGTTGTCTCTCAAAGGACGTGCGCTTCGGCTTTTGTCGCAGCGCGAACACTCTCGGGCTGAGCTGGTTCGCAAATTGTCTTCGCACGAAGAAGTGCCAGGCGAGCTGGCACAAGCACTGGACGACCTCCAAGCCAAAGGTTTCATCGACGAAACTCGCGTCTTGGAGTCGGTCCTCAATCACCGAGCCCCCAAACTCGGCAATGGCCGCATCAAGCAAGAGCTTCAAGCCAAAGGATTAGCCCCTGCAGCAGTCGCGCAAGCCATGCTCGATTTAAAAGACTCTGAATTTGCGCGAGCTCAAAGCATTTGGCAAAAGAAGTTTGGTGCCCCCGCTACGGACGCCAATGAACGCGCCAAGCATTACCGCTTTTTACTGACTCGGGGCTTCTCCTCAGAAGTCGTCCGCAAGGTGGTGAAGCTATCAGGCGCCCCAGACGAAGACTTCGAGCAATAAAGTTCCAGCGCTACGTTACGAGGCAAGCGCTTAGGCAGGCGGCCTGTCGACTCATACTCGCTACGCTCGCCAAATCGCTGACATGCCACCTGCCTAAGCGCTTGCCCCGAAACTCGGAGAGCTTTACGGTCAGACTTTATAAGCCCAGCATCAGCTTGAGATTTTGGACGGCGGCGCCGCTGGCGCCTTTGCCCAAATTGTCTAAACGGGAAATAACCACGGCTTGACGATGGGCTTCATTGCCAAACACACGAATTTCGAGTTTGTTGGAGTCGTTGTTGCCTGTGGCGCCCAACTTGCCGCTTTCTTCTGCCGGTACCACGCTCACCCAACCACCTTCGTTTTGGCTGCTGGCGTAGTGGGCGCGCAAGGCTTCGTCCACATCAGACACCTTGGGTTTGCATGGTAAGTCGTCTAAAAACAAAGGCAATTCGACCAGCATGCCTTGTCGGAAATTACCCACTGCTGGCAAAAATAGGGGGCGACGCAAGAGTCCGCTGTACTTCATGATCTCGGGCACATGCTTGTGCTGTAGGCCCAATGCATAGGCTTCATGCAATGGCGCGCGGCCCTCTTCAAAGTCTTCAATCAAGGTTCTACCCCCGCCAGAGTAACCACTTACTGATGGCAGGGCTACTGGAAAGTCTGGGGGTAGGATGCCTGCACTCACCAATGGGGCCAAGATGGCGATGGCGCCAGAGGCGTAGCAGCCGGGGTTGCTGACGCGTTGTGCTTTGACCACAGCCTCGCGCTGACCCGCGCGCATTTCGGGAAAACCAAAGACCCATTGATCGTTCACCCGGTGGGCTGTGGAAGCATCAATGATGCGCGGCTTGTGTCCGGGCAAGGCGTCAATCATTGCCACAGACTCTTTGGCGGCGTCATCATGAAGGCACAAAATCACCAACTCCACTTGAGCCATCAACTCGCGTTTGGCTTCAGGATCCTTGCGCTTTTCTGGCGCAATGCTCACCAATTCAACTTCTGACATGGTCAGCAAGCGCTCTCGGATCAAGAGCCCGGTGGTGCCAGCTTCGCCATCGATGAATATTTTTTTGGCCATTCAGGGCTCTCCCAAGAAATTTTGTGCCGCCGTCAAGTCAATGTAAGTGACTCGGCTCAAGATTGGTGCGTTGCAACATGATACAGTCGCCGGCTGAAGTGTCCAGTGCTTGTTTGGGGAAGTTACCCTGACTGGCTGGTGAGAATAACCACCCTCTGAGAGAAACCTCATGAAGATCCACGAGTACCAAGGCAAGGAAATCTTGCGTCAATTTGGTGTGCCAGTGCCCCGCGGCATTCCGGCCTTTACAGTG
>CANHXV010000185.1 GCA_947464665.1 Comamonadaceae bacterium | reverse complement strand
CATCGGCCGCTACATTGGTACCCACAATGGATTTCCAAGTGACCGCCCCACGAATGGGGTAATGAATAGAAGCCCCCAACATGGCCGCCGCAGAAGCTTCGTTAGAACAGGCTTCCACATGAACACCCAACTCATCCATGTAGGGCTTGGCTTGGACCATGACATCTAAAAGGTGCGAAACGGGCGCGCCTTGGTAGCCCCCGACATAAGCAACGCCCGACTGAAGCAAGCCTTTGGTAATGGCCAGAATGCCTTCACCTCGAAATACCTCACCCTCGCCCATGCGAAGGGCCTTGATTTCTTCGTGAAATGAAACTTCCAAAACTAACTCCAAAACTGTTGATGTCTAGGCTAACCGACAAGTTAGATATTAATTGGTTTTAAGACTCTTGGACAAGCATCGCTTTGGGCCTGTCAAAAGAGCACGTTAGGCAAAAACTTAGCCGCAACATCCCAACGTTCTTCCATCCAATGCCATGCCAAGTGCGCAATCAGGGCTGATAAAACAATTGTCAAAACTCGCGCATAAGCTTTGGTAGCAAGCCACATGGCTACAGGTACACCCAGAAGCAAAACCAAGAGTTGACCAGCTTCAACACCAAGGTTAAAAGAAAGCAAAGACAGCACATGGTGTGTGCCTGCAAATTGCATACTTTCGTGCAAGGCAAATGAAAATCCAAATCCATGAATCAGCCCAAACAGCGTGCAAACAAGCCATCTGCGGTGTACATCGGCGCGCCAGATATTTTCCAAGGCCATGTACAAAATAGAAAATGCGATGGCCAACTCCACCCAAGGCATGAACCACAATCCTGAAGGCGCATAGCCCATTGCAGCAGCAATGAGTGTCAGTGAATGAGCGACAGTGAAACTGGTGATCACACCCACCAAACTAAGCCATTGTGTGGCCGTCAAAATTAAGCAGGCGATAAAAAGCAAGTGGTCCGTGCCACTCAAAATATGCATGAAGCCCATTTGAATAAATCGCCAAGAGGCTTGCCAAGGACTGGGATTCAACAAGACCGCACCTTCTCTGGCATTGAATTCGAACGCCCTCTCATCAGAATTCAACAACTGAAACCGCAAATCGATGGCCACGCGATGCGCGAGCCGTTGAAGCCCAAAATCAATTTCTATATTTGAGTCCTTGTTTTTGGCATTCACTTCAATTTCAACATCTAAATACTGTTGATTCCAAACCAATTGCGATGGGAGATCCCATTGATCAGATCTCACATGCGTCAATGCTTGTTCATATGAGATAAATGCGCGGTTTGATGGCAGACTGATCCTTGCACTCTTGACACTTACCTGCGTCAAAGCTTGCTTATCTTGAGTCATTTTGAGGTTGTCAACAAACCATAACTCCGCTGCTTGCTGCAAAGAGGGCTTGATATTGGGGATGTCTAGGTAGAGGTTGTTAACCAAGGGAAATTCGACTTCTTTCATTGAACTCAAGGGAACTCGAATAAACAAAGTAATGCCCTGCTCTTCTTGTTTCAGAAAAGACTGTACTTTCACATCATTTGGAATTTCGTGCGCTTGGGCACCCACATACAAGCCGCCATTGGACAGCGTGACCGCCAATACCAACCGACACAACAAGCGTCCAATCGAACTAGGGGTTTGCGAGCATCTCATTCAAAATGGCTTCATAACAGTTGTTTTAAACATGCGCCTATGCTAGCCTTAAACATAAGAAATGATTCGTGCTTTGACTTTACTTCACAAATAAAAAGAGGTCGACTTTATGCTTAACCGCTCACGCTTCTCCTATCTTGCTTCAGCCCTTTTTGCCGCCATCGGGCTAACAGTATTGGCAATCAGCATTGTCGATCAACCCGTCAACGCCCAATCTGATAAGGTCAGCGCGCCTATCTTTGAAGTAGATCCACTTTGGCCCAAGCCCATGCCAAATCATTGGTTGCTAGGCATGGCCATTGGTATTTGGGTCGATGAGAAAGACCATGTCTGGATCATTCACCGTGGTGCAGCCACACTCAACGCCAATGAACTGGCGCTCACCAAAAATGTGGGTGAGTGTTGCGCGGCTGCCCCTCCTGTTCTTGAGTTCGACCCATCTGGCAAGTTAGTACAGGCATGGGGTGGACCAGGCGCCGGCTACGAGTGGCCCGACTCGAATCACGGCATTCACATTGACCACAAAGGCAATGTTTGGATTGGTGGCAATGGCGAAAATGATGCGCACATTTTGAAATTTACGCGAGACGGTAAATTCTTATTGCAAATGGGAAAATACAAGGGGGCTAAAGGCAGCAATGACACTGAAAACTTTGGACGTGTTGCCAAAATATGGGTCGATCCCAAAACCAATGAGGCTTATGTTGCCGATGGTTATAAAAATAAACGTATCGCTGTATTGGATGCCGACACAGGCGTCATGAAACGTTATTGGGGCGCCTATGGCAACAAACCCAGTGACGCAGATTTAGGCAAATACGACCCGTCTGCAGCACCACCCCAACAATTTAGAAACCCTGTGCATTGCGTTGAAAGAAGTCACGACGGCATGATCTATGTTTGCGACAGACAAGCCAACCGCATCCAAATCTTCAAACCAGATGGAACCTACATCAAAGAAGCACATTTTGCAAAGCAGACTTTGGGTTCTGGCTCCACATGGGATTTGGCTTTCTCCAAAGATCCGCAGCAGCGCTTCATTTTTCTGGCTGACGGCACGAATGCAAAAATTCGCGTCATTGTCAGAGAAACCATGACGGAACTCACCAATTTTGGCGACGGAGGCAGACAGCCAGGTCAGTTTTTTGGCGTGCACAGCATCGCCACAGACTCCAAAGGCAACATCTACACCACAGAAACCTACGAAGGCAAACGCCTGCAAAAGTTTGTCTACAAAGGCATGGGCGACGTGGCAAGATCACAGGGCACAGTCTGGCCTAAGCGTTGATAAACTCAATCGCAACATTGACATTGCCACAGGACGACGCGAAAGCACGGGACTGATATACGAGATTTTGTATCTTAGATACCCTCTTTTTGAATGCTAAACTCGTTTGGTAATTTTTTACTCCAAACGCAAGCCTAGTTGTTGTCCTCAATGAAAATTTTTTACGGTTGGCGCATGGTGGGTGCTGCCTGTGGCATTCAGTTTTTGCTAGCCGCCTTCCTCACCCAAGCCCTGGGACTCTACATCGCCGTCCTGTCTGACGAAATGGGCTGGAGCAAAACCACCTTGTCGGGTGCTGCCGCTTTGCAATCTGTTGAAGCCGCCATCATTGGCCCCGTATTGGGTTGGATCATGGACAAAGTGGGTCCACAAGCCATGATTCGCTTGGGCATTGTGCTTTTCAGCGCTGGCTTGTTCTTGCTCAGCCAAGTGAATGTTGTCGCCACTTTTTACGCCAGTGCTATCTTGATGGCCGTTGGTGCCAGCCTCAGTGGCTACTTTCCACTTTCAGTGGCCTTGGTTCAGTGGTTTGAAAAATTCAGAGCACGCGCGCTGTCCATCATGAGTTTGGGACTGGCCATGGGTGGTCTGGTCGTGCCGCTCATGGCTTGGTCGATTCAACATTGGGGGTGGCGCTACACCGCAGGTGGCACAGGTTTGCTGGTCTTGCTCTTTGGCCTGCCCTTGGCGGGCATGATTCTGCGGCGGCCTGAAGACCACGGCCTACATGTCGATGGCATCGACCCTGCGCTCAAAGCAGCAGAGCAAGGCGATTCGCCTGTTGAAGCTCAAGTTGAATTCACAGCCAAAGAGGCCGTTCAAACTCGAGCCTTT
>CANHXV010000184.1 GCA_947464665.1 Comamonadaceae bacterium | reverse complement strand
GAAAAGATTATTTATTTACCCGGTAGCTATCAGGTCAACGACAGAAAAAGAGTCATTTCGCAAAAGCAATTGACACGACAAGAGCTTGGACTACCGCAAGACTCATTTGTGTTTTGCTGTTTCAATAATAACTACAAGATAACAACAGATGTATTTGATACGTGGGTCAGAATCTTACAGGCTGTAGACGCAAGTGTATTATGGCTCCTCGAAGACAACCCAACTGCAGCTGAAAATCTGCGAAAAGAAGCTGCGCAAAGAGGCCTCGACACAGTTCGACTGGTCTTTGCCAAGCGGATGGAATTACCCGAACATTTGGCACGTCACACAGCGGCTGACTTGTTTCTAGATACGCTGCCTTGCAACGCTCACACCACCGCAAGTGACGCTCTTTGGGCGGGGCTACCAGTTTTGACTTGCATGGGTGAGAGCTTTGCAGGTCGGGTTGCACCAAGCTTACTCAACGCCATTGGCCTTTCAGAGCTGGTGACACAAACACAAGCTGACTATGAGAAGTTAGCTATTGAGTTGGCTAAAAGCCCAATTAAATTAAAAGCTATCAAAGATAAGCTAGAGCGGAACCGACTCACCACGCCTTTGTTTGATACCTCGCTTTTTACGAAGTACATAGAGTCTGCATACACAAAGATATACGAGAGGTATCAGGAAGATTTAGCGCCAGATCACATCTATATTGAAGCAACGGCCTTAGCAGCCACCTTGCTTAAGTGATCAAGCGCCAATTCTGCGGTTGCATAGCGAACCTCAGCGCGAGATCCTTGAAAGTGTTGAAGCATGGCTTCACAGTGCATACCCTGCTTTGCGTCACGCCAGGCCCAAGCCAGCCAAACAGTGCCCACAGGCTTGGCCGGACTGCCCCCAGTAGGTCCCGCAATGCCTGTCACAGCCACACTCAAGTGAGCCGGTGAATGGGTCAAGGCGCCCAATGCCATGGCTTTGGCAACTTCTTCACTCACAGCACCCTGCGTCTCAATGAGCGAAGAAGGCACGCCTAGCGACTCAGATTTGGCCGCATTGGAATAGGTCACAAAGCCCCGTTCAAACCAGACACTGGACCCCGACAGTTGGGTGCAACTCGCGGCAATCAATCCGCCAGTGCAACTCTCGGCTGTCGCCAGACTAAGTTTGTGCGCAACCAAAACTTGGGCCAGCGCCTGACAAAGTGTTTCGAGGTGGGGGGTCACCAGGTTCTCCAAATAGCAAAACAAAGCAGCGTGCAAAAGGCCGCCACAAAGTCATCGAAAAAAATACCAAACGCACCGCGCCAACCAAAGCCTTTGAACAACTGGTCTGCCCATGCCACGGGGCCGGGCTTGGCTGCGTCAAAAAATCTGAACAAAACAAAGGCCGCCAGTTGGGTTGTGAAATCGGCGGGAGACAAAAGCAGCAGCACAGACCAAAAAGCCACCACCTCGTCCCAAACGATGGCGCCTGGGTCAGAAATTTCTAAATTCTGCGCAGTGACTTTGCACGCCCAAATACCGATCAAACTGGACAAGACAATGATGCCAGCTAGTTCACCGACAGAGAAAAAATCTTGAAACGCCCACCAACTCAGCCATGCCCAGAGCGTGCCCATGGTGCCAGGGGCTTTGGGTGAAAGTCCAGAGCCAAAGCCCAGTGCAATCCAATGTGCAGGATGACGAACCATGAAGCTGGCATCAGGTCTCATGGTGTTTTGAAGTGGTCAAATGAATCAAACGTATGGCGCAGGGGCTGACCTTCATTGTCTAGCAAAGTCAATTGGGGTGACGCTGTGATTTTGCCAATCCGAGTGACGGGCGTGTTCGAACTTAGGCTTGCATTGGCGATGGCCTTGCGTTGGTTTTCGGGCGCCGTGAAAACCAACTCGTAATCATCACCCCCAGCTAAAGTCAAGCGCAACAGATCGTCTTGATGCAAGCCTGAATTTTGCGCGCAAGCCATCGTGCTCAATACTTGCTGTGTGTCAACTTCTGCACCCACTGCGCTGGCTTTTAAAATGTGTTGCAAATCGCCCAGTAAGCCATCGCTGATGTCGATGGCAGCATGCGCAAGTCCGCGCAGTGCCAAACCAAGCTCAACGCGGGGCGTGGGTTTGTCCATGCGCAGCCGTGCGGCTTCAAACACCGATTGGGGTACGCTCAAAGTACCCCTAAAAACTTCCAAGGCCAAACGCGCATCACCCAAATGACCACTCACATAAATGTCATCTCCCACTTGAGCGCCATGTCGCAGCAAAGCTTGTTGAGCAGGCACTTCGCCCAACACAGTGATGCAAATATTCAAAGGACCGCGTGTGGTGTCACCCCCAACGAGATCGCATTGGTGAAGATCTGCGAGCGCCCACAGACCTTTGGAGAATTCAGACAGCCACTGCGGCACCACCTCGGGCAATGCCAGCGAAAGCAAGAAGGCTTTGGGAAGAGCGCCACAAGCGGCTAAATCGCTTAAGTTAACGGCCAAGGCCTTGTGGCCCAAATGCAAAGGATTCGCGGTCGATAAAAAGTGTCGACCTTCAACCAACATGTCACTTGAAATGGCCAGTTGCTGGCCCGACTTCACGGCCAGCAGGGCGCAGTCATCTCCTACCCCCAGCACGGCATGGCGTGGGGGGCGCTTGAAGAAGGTTTCGATCAAATCAAACTCGCCCATAAACCCAAGCATAACCTCAAGCGCCCCACTCAGCATGAAGTAAAAGAGCGGTATTCCGGTGCAACGAAAGGGCTACAAAATGAGACAATTCGGTCATGACCACCTACCGCATTGCCCCTTCACTGTTGTCTGCCGATTTTGCCCGCTTGGGCGAAGAAGTGCGCAATGTCATTGCCGCTGGCGCCGACTGGATTCACTACGACGTGATGGACAACCATTACGTGCCCAACCTCACGTTTGGCCCTATGATTTGTCAGGCGCTCAAGCCGCATGCCAAAACGCCCGATGGCAAAGACGTGCCCATTGATGTCCACCTCATGGTGCAACCTGTAGACGCCCTGGCCGCAGCCTTTGCCGATGCAGGTGCCGACCTCATCAGTTTCCACCCCGATGCTTCCACGCATGTGCACCGCAGTGTGCAAGCCATCAAATCCAAGGGCAGCAAGGCCGGCGTGGTGTTCAACCCCGCCGAGTCACTTGATGTGTTGGAGTGGGTCATCGAGGACATTGACCTCATTTTGATCATGTCGGTTAACCCTGGCTTTGGCGGGCAGAGTTTCATTGACAGTGCCTTGCGCAAAATTGAGCTGGCGCGCAAATGGATCGAGGCCTCTGGCAAAGACATCCGCCTTGAAGTCGATGGTGGCGTGAAGGTCGACAACATTCGCCGCGTGGCCGATGCCGGTGCCGACACCTTTGTGGCCGGTAGTGCTATTTTTGGTAAACCCGATTACGCCGCCGTCATTCAAGCCATGCGCAAGGAATTAAGCGGTCGCTAGAGCTTTGGTACACTGTCAACCTCATGATCTTGATTCATTCATTCTTTGCAGTCCAGCTGCCGGCCGTTTTGAGCCGGGGAGCCTGGTCTTGGCGTCAGCCAGTCTAAATTTGCCTAGAACCGGCAGCACCTTGGCTGCCAAAGTGGGGTTGGTGTTTTGACCCCACCCCTTGAATGAACCGGCTTAACATACGGAGCCTCGATCGTGATCACAGAACTTGAATTTAAAAGCCTCGCCCAACAAGGCTTCAACCGCATTCCTCTGATGCTAGAGGCCTTTGCCGATTTAGAAACCCCGCTCTCGCTGTACTTGAAGTTGGCCCATCACAAAGATGG
>CANHXV010000183.1 GCA_947464665.1 Comamonadaceae bacterium | reverse complement strand
TGTTGCAAGAGCAACAAGGCGTCATAGATCAGCTGATTCACAGGCGCGTTGCTTGCAACGCCGACAATTCCGCACATATCAATCCATTCAGTTGGGCAAATATGCCCCAAATTTTTCAGGCAGCATGGGGCGCAAACCCTTGAGCAAATTCATCAGCATGGCCCCCCCTTGGGACTCCAGCCACCAATCACTCTCTTGCAAAGCCGTCGTGTGCACCACCACGCTGAAGGCCAACAACAAAATCAAGCCCCGAAACAAACCAAAAGTAGCGCCCAATATTCGATCGACGGGCCGAAGTCCGACCACAGAAATGATCTTCTTCATGAGTGCAGAAATCAAACCTGCTACAAAAACACTGACAATGAAAACTAGCACAAATGCCGCTGCATAGCGCAGGGTTTCGCCAGAGTTTTGCATTGGCAATTTTTCTGCCACGTCGGGCGCAAACCACTGCGCCAGTAAAAAAGCTGCAATCCATCCCATGACAGAAAGAACTTCGTAAACCAGTCCCCGCCATGCACCGAGCAACATGGAAGCCGCAAGCACTGCAACCAGGATCCAATCGATGGAAGCCATGAATTTGCTCGCCTTAGAGCTTTAACACCGAAGTTTGCAAGTTCAATTTGCGAATTTTTTCCGCTGTTTTGTCTGCTTCTTCTTTGGTCGCGAAAGGGCCCACTCGAACTCGAATGCGTTTTCCGTCTTTGGTTTCCACTTCTTGGGTGTAAGTTTTAAGGCCTGCGCTTTCAAGCTTGGCACGCACTTCCCTGGCCTTGGCCAGGTCAGCATAGGCACCAACCTGAACAACAGCGCGAACTGCTTCACCCGCCTTGGGCGCATCTTTGCCATCAAGCAATGCCTTTGCTTTGACACCTTCGCTGGCATCCGTTTTTGCGTCCGCGCTTGCGTCCTTTTTTGGCTCAATTTTTGGCTCGGACTTCACTTCAGTCTTGTTGTCTTTGGACACCACTTCTTCATGGGGATCAAGCCCTGCTGAATTGTTCAACGCACTTTTAACTGCGCCTGGTTGCGAGGGTGATTGAGCAGGATCTTCGGTCGTCGGCTCTTTGATCGCGCCCGTTTTGGGACTGGCAACCGTTGAGCTTAATGGGCCGGTCTGATTTCGATCTGGAATCACGATGGGCGTATCAATGGCCACGGGCCGCGGTTGACTGTCAAACAGCAGGGGCAGTCCAACCACTGCACCCAACACCAACACCACAGACCCCATCAACCGATGACGTGCGCGCTTGCGAATGACCTCAACACTCTCTGCGGGGGCGTTGGCCAGTGCATCGGCGCCGGATTGGGTCGAAGAAAATTTGCCAGGAAGTCGAAGCTTGAAAAAAGCCATGCAGGGGAGTCTCAATTGCTCAGGTGCTTGGCATGCAGTTTGGGGATGCCACTCTGCAAAACGCCGCCCACCGTATAAAACGAACCAAAGACCAAGATTCTATCAGTGGGGCCTGCTACTGTGATGGCAGCTTCTAGGGCTTTTTGAGGCGAGCTATGTTGGCTGGCGGTTACATCTGGGCGCTTGTTCAAGGGACCCCATTGGTCTTGCAATTGGGCTGCCGTAGTGGCCCTAGGCAAGGGCAAATCCGTGAAATACCATGCATCCACCACGGGCAAGATTTTTAAGAGCATGCTTGTGAGGTCCTTGTCGGCCATTGCGCCAAAGACGGCATGGGTACAAGGATAAAAACCCATGGCATCTAAATTGGCCGCCAAAGCCGCCACAGAATGGGGATTGTGCGCCACGTCCAGCACC
Organism: Comamonadaceae bacterium; assembly: GCA_947464665.1. Taxonomy (GTDB): domain Bacteria; phylum Pseudomonadota; class Gammaproteobacteria; order Burkholderiales; family Burkholderiaceae_C; genus Limnohabitans_A. The sequence goes on along the minus strand of CANHXV010000183.1, from coordinate 2,043 downwards.
AAAACAGGCTCGCCAGGCACAATTTGGAACCGGCCAGTCAGCTCGACCATTGCCAAGCCATTGCGAATGGCCTGTGCCGTCACGGGCAATTGGGGCCTCATGACTTCCAAAGCGGCCAAAACACCCGAGGCATTCAGCAACTGATTGGCGCCCCGGAGGGCCGGATAGGCCAAACCGCTGTATCTGCGGCCTCTGCCCGCCCAAGACCACTGCAGCTGATCGCCAGAAAAATTGAAATCTTGCCCCATCAACCAGAGGTCAGCGCCAATGTCTTTGGCATGTTGAACAATACTGCTTGGCGGAACTGGGTCGCTCAAAACCACCGATTTACCAGGGCGCATGATGCCCGCCTTTTCTAGGCCAATGGTTTCACGGTCGTTGCCTAAGAGTGCCGTGTGGTCCAAATCAATGCTGGTGATGATGGCGCAGTCGGCATCGACCAAGTTGACCGCATCCAGCCGCCCCCCCAGACCCACCTCCAAAATAACCACATCAAGATCCGTCTCAGCCATCATTTTCAGTATGGCCAAGGTACTGAATTCAAAATAGGTCAGGCTGACATCGCCTCTTGCTTGTTCAACCTGTTCAAAAGCACTTGCAAATTGGGCAGCCGGTGGGGACTCGCCCTGCAAACGGCAACGCTCTTCAAATTGAACCAGATGTGGCGATGTATAGACCCCTGTTTTGTAACCCGCCTGAAGGTAGATCGCCTCCAACATGGCGCAGGTAGAGCCCTTGCCATTGGTACCGGCTACTGTGATGACGGGCACTTTCAAGGCAAGTTGCATCCGTGCAGCCACTTGGCGAACACGATCCAAGCCCATTTCGATGACAAAGGGGTGCAACTTCTCGCAATGCGCGAGCCATTCAGACAAAGTTTTCATAAGGATAAGATTGTCGCCGAGTCCAGCTTCTTTTATTGAAAAAATGAAATACACCCGCATTGTTGTTTACGGTATTCCCAACTGCGACACGGTCAAGAAAGCAAGAATTTGGCTATCGGAACAGGGTTATGACCATGTCTTCCACGACTTTAAGAAACAAGGCCTTCCTGAACCAGCACTCAGCCATTGGCTCAGATTGTCAGGCTGGGAAAAAGTTCTAAATCGAAAAGGCACCAGTTGGCGCAAACTCACCCCAGAAGAACAAGCCAGTGTGACAAGCGCTGACACGGCCAAACCCATACTTTTGGCCAACCCGAGCCTGGTCAAGCGCCCCGTCATCGAGTGGCATCAAAACAAAGTAGTCGAAATCAGCATTGGCTTTCAACCAGAACTGTGGCTGGCGCGTTAAGTCAACATAAGTGCACTTAAGCTGTTATTTCAAGTTACTTAACGCAGGCTTCAGTTTTAGATGTCATACAAACTCTAAAATCAGCCATCAAAATGTTTCTCTCAGAATTAAAAATCATGACTAACTTTGTTTCTACTCGCTTACTCTCCACCGTGCTGGCCGCTGCTTTGTTGTCAGGGCTGTTCCTTGGCCTGCCAGCTCAAGCACAAGAAGTTGGCAACGTCATTAGCCGCACCGCCGTTTACCAACAAGTCTCGGTGCCACGCCAGGTTTGCACCCAAACGCAAATCAATGTGCCAGGCCAAACCTCAGGTGCAGGCGCGGCCATGGGAGCCATTGCAGGCGGCGCCATTGGCAATGCGATCGGCAAAGGCGAAGGCCGTGCCATTGCAACCATGATTGGCGTGATTGGTGGTGCCATTGCGGGCGACAAGGTAGAAGGCCCCCAAGCTGCTCAGACTCAAACCCAGCAAACCTGCACCACACAGCAAGTCTTTGAAAATCGACTGACGGGCTACAACGTGGTCTATGAGTTTGCTGGCAAACAATACAACGTTCAACTGCCCAAGGACCCCGGCCCCACCATCAAATTGCAGATTACACCCGTCCTTTAAAGCGACCCAGCTTTTCTGAGGGCTATAGACAAGGCCCGCTATCGCCTAAAATAGTAGGTTTATTTCAATTCTTTGTGCCGCCCTCGGGTGGCCACGACGCCCGACCCATGACCACCGAAAAAATCGACCACGTATC
>CANHXV010000182.1 GCA_947464665.1 Comamonadaceae bacterium | reverse complement strand
ATCCATGGTGCTGAGCCTTTGACCCAGCAGAGCTTCGGCTTTGAAATCAGGGTCGGCCAAAGCTTGTTGCTCAGCCGAGAGGCCATTCCAAACCGAAAGTGCACCTAAGAACCACAAGCCTGTTGTAATTTCCAGTGGGTCTTCAAAGCCCGGGTCGATTTGCTCTACGTGTGCCCCCAAACTTTGTAAAACTTTCACAGCAGCCTCTACAGCGGCAGCCACACCTGGGTGAATATTTTTGGCATAGCCCAAGGTGGGTGAATAGGCAATTCGCAAACCGCGAATACCGTCTTCCAATCCAACACAATAATCTGTGGCATCGGGTGGTAGTGAGGTCCAATCACGTGCATCGGGTTGTTTCATGACATTCATCATGAGTGCCGCATCGCGCACGCTCATGGTGTGAGGGCCTAAATGCGCCACCGAACCAAAAGGTGAAAGTGGGTAAGCCGGCACTCGACCAAAGCTGGGCTTCAAACCAAAGTTGCCACAGAAAGCCGCTGGGATGCGAACACTGCCCGCGCCGTCAGTGCCCACACCGATGGGTCCCAAACCTGCAGCGACTGCAGCGGCGGTACCACCCGAAGAACCGCCTGGCGTTTTATCAGTGTTCCAAGGGTTGCGGGTAATGCCAGTGGCAGGTGAGTTGGTTTCACCTTTGCAGCCAAATTCAGGGGTGGTAGTTTTGGCAAACAATACCGCGCCAGATTCGCGCAAGCGCGCTGTGACAGGCGCGTCAACCTCCCAAGCCTGGTTGGGATCGACGGTTCGGCTGCCGCGCAATGTGGGCCAACCGCGTGTGAGAATCAAATCTTTGATGGACGCGGGTATACCTTCCAACGCGCCCACTTCTGCGCCGCCATGCAGTGCTGCTTTGCGGTGAGCTTGCCATTTGGCTTCACTGGCCTTGGCGCAGTTCATGGCCACTTTTTCATCGACCAAGGTGAAGGCGTTGAGCTTGGGATTGAGTTTCTCAATGCGTGCCAACAAGGCTTTGGTGGCATCCACTGGCGATGCTTGACCACTTCGATACAGATGCAGCAACTGCTCTGCTGTGCATTGCGTTAAGTCTGTGGGTGCATGAAGAGAGGTCATGGTCGTGTCCTAGTTAGGGCGCTGAGTTTTTTCCAAGGCAAATCGCCAGGGTCTGCCGCCATGGGGCCGGGTGCCTTGGCCACAATGACTTGAGAAGCGATGGGGGTGAAGTCTGCGCGAAAGTGGTTAGAACTTTTGGCCACCACGATCTTCATGGTTTCAGCGTGAATGCCGACAGTGCGCAACAACTCACGATCAAGCAATTGCATTTTGCCGCTCACCACAGCCACCAAAATACCTTCAATTTCCAAGCAAGCACTCAATCCCATTTGAACGGTCACACCGGTCATCATGGGGCCTTTCAAAACGCAACGGCCATCGCTGAGCGCTTTGACTGTGAACCGGGCTTGCACAGGCGGGTCACTCAGCTCGCCCGTAAAAATCGGGACCGCTTTACCCAGTGTGCAATCGATTTGTGCACCTATGCCCGCCTCGTGCGCTATCTTTGCGGCATCGGGATCAAACATCAAACCCAGCGCCACCCGTCCTGGATAAGCTTTGCCCGCGCCTTGTTGGAGCAAGGCGTGCAACATCCCTGTGGTGTTGCTGTCACCGCCTGCACCTGGATTGTCTTGGGTATCGGCAATCACCACTGGCGCAGAGGATGAACTGGCTTTGGCCATCGCCTGAACTACCGCTTCGCGAGCGGGCAACCAATCGGGCCGCCACAACGAAGGCTGGCTGACTGTTTGAAAAAGTTGTTCAACCACTTTTTCTGCTTGTTCGCCATGACCCCACACCATGGGGCCACATTCGTCGAAATCAGAAGCAGGGAATCCCATGCAAAAACTCAACATCACGCCCGAATCGAGATCGAGTGCCAGCAATTGCTGATAAGCCGTTTTGGCGGGCTCCATCCAAGTGCTTTGCGCATTCAATGAAATCAAGTAAGGGAAACGCCGTGCATGCAAGGGTTCTTTGCGGCCCAGTCTTAAGCGGCGCTGCATGAGTTGCGCAGCCAACTCACCCGTATCGGCCATGTCAATGTGCGGATAAGTCCGGTACGACACCAAACCATCAGTGAGCGCCAGCATGCGTTGGGTCACATTGGCGTGCAAATCTAAACTGGCAATGATGGGCATGGATGGGCCTACCAACTGCCGAATGCGCGAAATCAATTCACCTTCGCTGTCATCCGCATTTTCTGCTACAGCAGCACCATGCAAATCCAAATACACACCGTCCAAGCCTTGGGGCAAGGCACGCTGCACATCCTCCAAGATGGCCTGGCTGATGCGCTCAAACGCATCCTGGGTGACATACGAAGAAGGTGTGGCGCCCGCCCATGCTGAAGGCACAAGATCCCAATGCAAACGCTTGGCCACATCCATAAAGCCAGCAATAGGAATATTGATGCCAGAGAGTTGCTCAATCACCGCCTGCCCGCGCATGAAAGCGGGAAAGGATTCACCGCGATTGAACGCCGTCCAATCGGCCAAGCTGGGGGCGAAGGTATTGGTCTCGTGCTGATAACCAGCGATCAAAATGCGTGTCATGACAGAATTTTTTGAGGGACGTAGCGTTAAAAAATAGCAGGTGGCGCTGCTTCAAATAATTTACGCGTGTACGCGTGTTGCGGTGAAGCGTACAAATCAGCAGTGCGTCCTGCCTCTACAATTTCGCCTTGGTGCATCACGATCACATGATCGCAAAGCTGAGCGGCCACACGCAAATCATGCGTGATGAACAGCATGCCCAAACCCAAGCGCGCTTGAATTTCTCTCAGCAAAATGAGAATCTGCGCCTGCACACTGACATCAAGTGCGCTAACCGCCTCATCTGCAACCAACACCTTGGGCTCACAGGCCAAGGCACGCGCAATGGCCAAGCGCTGTCGTTGCCCACCACTGAATTGCGTGGGGTATCGGCTGAGCGACTCAACCGGCAATCGAACTTGTTGCATCAAGGTTTCAGAAAGTTGACGCGCTTTGTCTTCTGACATGCCAAAGTTAATGGCCCCTTCCACAATGGACTGCCCCACAGTGCGCCTTGGATTCAATGACCGATTGGGATCTTGAAAAACCACCTGCACATGACTGCGCAAAGGCCTCAGTTGACTTTCGCTCATGGTGGCAATTTCATGATCGGCCCAATGAATCTCGCCTGCCGTTGGATCAATCAACCGAATGAGGCAACGTGCCAAGGTCGATTTTCCCGAACCAGACTCACCCACAATGCCAATCGTTTCACCTGCTCGCACAGCCACGCTGGCCGCCTTCAAGGCGTGCGTTTCATGACCACGGCCTAACCAATCTCGACTCACATACGTTTTCGTAACGGCTGTGCCCTTCAAAATGGCAGCGCCTTGCGCCTCTGCCCGAGGCAGTGGCGGCGTCATGCTGGGCACGGCCGCCAGAAGCGTTTGCGTATAAGTCTCACGGGGGTGCTTCAAGACCTGTTCACAAGTGCCTGACTCCACAGCACGGCCTTGGTTCATCACCAACACATCGTCTGCAATTTCAGCCACCACGCCCATGTCATGCGTAATGAACAACACCGCGCAACCTTGCTCGGCTTGCAACTGAGAAATGAGTTTCAAAATCTCTTTTTGGGTGGTCACATCCAAAGCGGTGGTGGGCTCATCACAAATGAGCAAAGCTGGCTTCAGAATAACGGCCATGGCAATCACAATGCGCTGACTTTGACCGCCACTGAGCTGATGCGGAAAACTGTTGTACATGCGCGACGGGTCTGGCAACTTCACACTTTCAAACACACGCAAAACT
>CANHXV010000181.1 GCA_947464665.1 Comamonadaceae bacterium | reverse complement strand
ATTAGAAATAGCCCGCAAGGTGGTGGTTTTGCCAGCGCCATTGCCACCTAAAATAGCCACAATGCCTTGCTCAGGAACTTGCAGGGAAACACCCTTCAACACCAAAATGACGTGGTTGTAGATGACTTCGATGCCGCTGACGTTCAAAACAATTTTTTTATCGCTCATGGACTTTGCCTTTATGACCAAATGAAAATCTCAGGCGCTGAGACTTTCATTTGGTAACTGCTTTCGCAGTTACCAAAGCACCGCACTCCTGCGCGGTGTTAGAGAGGCTTAAGACTGGCAATCAGCCGGTGTACGGCGATTCAGTTTCTTTTCTGCAGCGTATTTGTCAGCAGCGGCTTTGACCATCGGCTTGATGATTTGATCGTCTGCCTGGTACCAGTCGCTAGAGAATTCCCACTTGCTGCCGTTCCATGTGTGAATACGGGCCCAATTGGCACCCATGTGGTCAGCACATGAAGTAGAGATAGGACGCAACACACCTTTGAAGCCCAAGGCATCCAATTTAGCTTGTGTCAGGTTCAAGTTCTCATAACCCCAACGCGCTTGCTCGCCAGTCATGACTTTGCCTTTGCCGTATTTCTCTTGGGCTTGGCGAACACCTTCTACACCAAACATGGCGCTGAACAAACCGCGCATGTACAGCACTTCGCCGACTTCATCTTTGGGTCCGGTGCCTTGGCCTTTGGCGTGCAACTTCTCCAGCACCTCTTTCACAACAGCAGAACCCTTTTCGGCACCGTGTTGCATAGTGATGGCGTTGTAGCCCTTAGCGCCCATGCCAATGTCTTTGACATCTGGCTCTGCACCGGCCCACCACACGCCATAAATTTGCTCACGGGGATAGCCTGTGGCTTGCGCTTCTTTGAGCAAGGTGGAGTTCATCACGCCCCAGCCCCAGTTGACGACGTAGTCTGGGCGATCGCGGCGAATTTGCAACCAAGTTGATTTTTGCTCAACACCAGGGTGTGTGACGGGCAGCAAGCTCAACTTAAAGCCGTGCATCGCTGCGCGCTCTTGCAAAATTGGAATGGCTTCTTTGCCGAAGGGGCTGTCGTGGTAAACCAAGGCAATGTGCTTGCCTTTGAGTTTGTCAGCGCCACCCGCTTTTTTGGCTATGTCTTGAATGATCACATCGCCTGCAACCCAGTAGGTACCGGCCAATGGGAAGTTCCACTTGAAGACATTGCCATCAGCAGATTCGCTGCGGCCATAACCTGCCGTGATCAAAGGGATCTTGTCGCCAGGGGCTTTTTCAGTCAGGGCAAAGGTGATGCCTGTAGACAGTGGCTGGAACACGGTGGCTCCGCCATTTTTACCTTTGAGGCGCTCGTAGCACTCAACACCTCGGTCTGTGGCGTAGCCTGTTTCGCATTCTTCGAAACTGACTTTCACACCATTGATACCGCCTCGCGCATTGACGAGTTTGAGGTAGTCAACGTAACCATTGGCAAATGGCACGCCATTCGGTGCATAAGCACCTGTTCTGTAAACCAACACGGGAAAGAATTGCTCTTTACTTTGTGCGGTAGCGACGGTACTAACCAGTGCACTGGAAAGTCCGGCCGCAGCCACAGTAAGGGCTAGAGCGAGTTGACGAAGCTTCATGGTTGTCTCCTGTAAAAAAAATAAAAGTGTGAAGCACTGCGGAAAAAAATCAATGAGGGAATGGCCATAAACGCAGCTTTTGCTTAGCCACCGACCAAAGTTTTGCCAAGCCATGCGGCTCAACAATCAAGAACCAAACAATCAAGGCACCAAAAATCATAAACTCTGCGTGAGAGATGGCGGCAGTGGAAATGACCACGCCCACCAAGCTACCTGCCCAAGGCAAAAACTGATTGAGGAAAATGGGAAGCACCACAATAAAAGCTGCACCAAAAAAGCTGCCCATGATGGAGCCCATGCCGCCAATGATCACCATGAACAACAATTGGAATGAGCGATCAATTGAAAACGCCGCTGGCTCCCAAGAGCCCAAATGCACAAAGCCCCACAATGCACCAGCGACCCCCACAATGAAGGAGCTCACCGCAAAAGCGCTGAGCTTGGCGTACATGGGGCGAATGCCAATGACTGCAGCAGCCACGTCCATGTCGCGAATGGCCATCCACTCACGTCCGATGGCTGAACGCACCAAATTCTTAGCCAGCAGGGCAAAGACCATTAAGAAAATCAAACAGAACAAATACTTTTCGACGGGCGTCTGAATGGCTACGCCCATGATGTTCAAGTTAGAGACTGAAACTGAACCAGAAGCTGTGTTGTTGGTGAACCAACCCACGCGAAGGAACGCCCAATCACAAAAAAACTGTGCGGCCAAGGTGGCTACCGCCAAATAGAGCCCCTTGACTCGCAAACTGGGGATCCCAAAAAAGATGCCCACCAGCGTTGCAAAAAATCCACCGCTGAGGATTGCAACGATCAGGGGAATACCATCAATTCGAATGTAGGTGTTGTAGGCCATGTAGGCGCCCACCGCCATGAATGCACCGGAGCCCAAAGATATTTGGCCGCAATAACCCACCAGAATATTCACGCCCAGCGCAGCCAAAGACAAGATCAAGAAGGGGATCAAAATGGCCCTGAACATGTACTCGTCGACCAACAAGGGCACGCCCATAAAGGCAAAGGCAACCAATGCCAAGATGGCCCATCGGTCTTGGGCAATGGCAAAAATTTGTTGGTCGCTTCGGTAAGAAGTTTTAAATTGACCGTTTTCTCTGTAGAACATGATGTATTTCCTTAAACGCGATCAATGATTTTTTCGCCAAACAAACCCTGTGGTCGAAACAGCAAAAAGACCAACGCAAGGACATACGCAAACCAAATTTCAATGCCGCCACCGACATAAGGGCCGAGAAACACCTCTGATAATTTTTCGCCCACGCCAATGATCAAGCCGCCAATGATGGCGCCGGGCACCGATGTCAGTCCACCTAAAATGATCACAGGCAAGGCTCTTAATGCGACCGTTGTCAATGAAAACTGGACGCCCATCTTGGAGCCCCAAATGATGCCCGCCACCAAAGCTGTGATGCCGGCCACAAACCAAACGATGACCCAAATGCGATTCAATGGAATGCCAATTGACTGAGCTGCCTGATGGTCATCTGCAACGGCACGCAAGGCTCTGCCTGTGCCTGTTTTTTGGAAAAACAAAGAGAGTGTGACCACCAGCAAGGCCGCAATCAGGGCAGCGTATACGTCTTCGAGGTTCACCAAAATACCGCCAGGAAAAACAGAATCCAAAAGGAACACAGGTTCTTTGGGCATGCCCACATCGATTTTGTAAATGTCGCTTCCAAAGATGGTCTGACCCAAGCCATCAATGAAATAGGTAATGCCCAAGGTGGCCATCAACAAGGTGACTCCCTCTTGGTTGACCAAGTGACGCAACACAAATCGCTCAATGAGCCAAGCCAAGACAAACATCAAGACTGCAGCCAAGGCAAAAGCAATGACGTTTGAAAGGATTTTGTTGTCAAGCCCCAAGATTTCTGGAACCCACTCGGAGAAGCGCGCCATGGCCAATGCGGCAAACAGCACCATGGCCCCTTGCGCAAAATTAAACACACCAGAAGCTTTGAAGATAAGCACAAAGCCCAGCGCAACCAGTGAATACAGCATGCCGGCCATCAGGCCGCCTAAAAGAGCTTCTAAGAAAAATGCCATGTTGTGTGCTCCTTAATGACTGGTGCCCAAATAGGCACTGATCACTTCTTGGTTGTTGCGGACTTCTTCGGGGGTTCCGTCGCCAATTTTTTTGCCATAGTCCAAAACCACCACACGGTCTGAGATGTCCATCACGACACTCAT
>CANHXV010000180.1 GCA_947464665.1 Comamonadaceae bacterium | reverse complement strand
GCGCCATTTCCGAGTCATCGGCCAAACGGCGTGTGTGTTCGGCCGTGGTGCTGGCTTCGAGGTTGGCGGCCAAGGGGGTCACAAAATCGCGAATGTCTTGCTGGCCCATGGCCTGGCGCAGCGCTGTATTCAGGTTTTGCCTGACAGCTTCGTTGATGCCTGCGGGTGCAAAGAAACCAAACCATTCTCGAACCATCAATTCGCCAAAACCCTGCTCGCGGAAAGTGGCGACATCGGGGGTGAAAATGGCACGATCTGGGCCGGAGGTGGCCAGAATTCGAATCTTGCCGGATTTGTGGTGCTGAACCCAATCGCCCAGAGGCGAAGACATGCCCGCAAGCTGCCCACCCATCACTTGAGGTATGGCAGGGCCAGAGCCTGCAAAAGGAACATTGGTGATTTGAAAACTACCCAACATGGCCAGGCGACCTGCCAGCAAATGAGGCATTGAGCCAGCTGCAGGATTGCCGATGCTCGCTTTCCCAGGATTGGCCCTGGCCCATTCGACAAAGTCTTTGATGTTCTTCACTGAATCGGGAACAGCAGGCCCCACGACGAAAGCGTGGTCAGTGGAGTGCCCAATACCGATGGGGGTCACATCGGATTGCGCATAACTCAAGCGACTGTAAGAGTGTGGGTAAATGGTCAGCATGGATGCGGGCGAATACAAGATGTGGGCCCCATCAGCTGCCGCAGACTTGAGGGTGGTCACGCCGATCTGCCCACCTGCGCCGGGTTTGTTGTCCACCATGACGTTGTTGGCGTAAGTACCGCGCATCTTCTCAGCAATTCGGCGGGAAAAAGCATCGGTCGTACCCCCTGGCGGGAAACCTACAATGATGCGCAGATTTTCCAAGCGAGTTTGTGCAAAGTTGGGCAGATGGCTAAGGCCCAACATACTGGCTAAGGCACCTTGCATCAATAGGCGACGGTTGGTCATGGGGTGAAACTCCTTGATTCTTGTGAATGAATGTAAGAAAACGGGATTGAAACACTTCAAATGAGAAATTTACAGAGGGTATTTACTAGGCGCAAAACGCCTTAGCAGCTCAACGCATTTGCCCTGCTCGCAACAACTCGCTAATCAGGGCCTGCGTTTTCAAGGCATCTGCGCCGCTCACATGCGGTGCACGTTTTTCAGAGATGGCTTGCATGAAATCGGTAATGAGTTCGCGGTGTGGCTCATGAGAAAAGTCCATAGGGTTGGCGCCACTCCCAGTGCCACCCTCATTACTAATGATCACAGGTGCTCCTTCCAAAAAGTGAACCTGCAGGTTGCCACCAGTCAAGCGGGCACTGCCAAGCGTGCCGATGATGTCGATCGTTTCTGGAAAACCTAGATACATGGCGGTGGTGGCCATTAAGTCGCCTGGCGCACCATTGCCTAAAACCAGTAGCGCACTCACATAATCCTCTGTCTCCATCTGATGCAACCGAGTTTGGCAAACCATTGCAGACTTAACCGACTGAATGCCTACCAGCGCGCGGAACAAATCCAATGTATGAATGGCTTGCGTTAGCAACACGCCCCCACCATCACGAGCAAGCGTGCCTCTACCTGGCTCGTTGTAATAAGCTTGTGAACGCCACCATGGCACTCGAATGGATGCAGCCTGTACCTCACCCAAGCGGCCATCGATCAGCAATTTTTGCAAAACTTGCGAAGCTTCTCGGAAGCGGTGTTGCAGAACTACGCCCAGTTGAAGATTGGACTGAGCTGCCAATTCAACCAATTGCGTAGATCTCTCCAAATTAAGCTCAAGAGGCTTTTCGAGCAAGACGTGCTTTCCAGCAGCAAAGCAACGCTGACAAATATCCAGATGTGTAGACGCAGGCGTTGCAACGATGACAGCCTGAACCTCAGTGTCTTGCAAAATGAGTTCAAGCGAGTCCGTCAAATGGACTGGCCCCGTGTAAGCTTGTATTCGATCAGCACGTGGTTGTCGCGTAAACGCATATCGCAATTCAACGCGGTCTTTTAGATCTTCAAAGCTGCGCAGGTGCGGCAAAGCGCCAGATCCCAAACCCACCAGCGCCATGACCATTTTGGATGTCATGTCAGATTGCCGTACCAATTTTGACCTGGTTAATTTGCGCCTGCGCTTTGACCAGTGAAGGGACCAATTCTTGTCCATAACCTAGCGCACAAGCGGTCACCAAACTTTGATGAACGCTTGAACCAACCAACGAAGGTGCCTTGACACTTTCAGTCAAATGAACGTAGTAACGCAAGTCTTTTGAAGCATTGTTCAGCTCAAACTTCAAGCCGGTGTAATCGCCCTCAAGCGTTTTGGCCATTGCCTGAAATAAGCCAGAATTGACAGCACCCGCTGACACCACGCGAACCAATTGACCCACATCGATGCCTGCTTTGGCACCCACTGCAAAGGCTTCCGCAGCTGCTGTGGTGATGGCTTGCCCAAGAAAGTTATTCAAAAGTTTGATGACATGGCCTGCGCCTGTTTCACCGACGTGGAAAATGTTTTCACAATATGCTTGAAACACTGGCTCAAGCTGAGAAAAAACTGAGGCAGACGCGCCCACCATGGTGTTCAATCGACCCGCCTCAGCTTCTACGGGGGTCCGAGCTAATGGTGCGTCGACAAAAGTCATGCCGGCATCTTTGCAGCGTGCCGCCAATCGGCGCGTTGAGTCAGGTTCGCTGGTTGAAGCGTCCACAACCAATAAGCCAGCTCGGGCTTTGCTCAATATGCCTTGCGGCCCCTCAAGCGCGGCTTCAACCTGAGGCGAACCAGTGACACAAATAATGACAGCATCACAAGCTGATAATTCGGCATGACTACCCACAAGCTTTGCACCTGCGGCTAGTAAATCCTTCAAGGGTTCTGTCTTAGAGTGCGCAGTCAAAGAGACTTGAAAGCCTTTTGCCAGCAAATTCTTGGCAATGCCGTGACCCATCAAACCTGATGCGCCAATAAAACCGATGTGCTTCATGATTTGCTTTCTTCGAATGAATGAATTTTTTGACCCCTGCCCAACCGGACAAAGCTGGACTGAAAAGTCTAACCAACTTAATTTAAGCCCTATTGCAAGATATCACCAACTAGGTGCTGACGGCCAAGATGCAATTAACTTTGGCGACACCTTCTATTGGAAACCATGGTTTACCCCAAGAGCATTCGAAAGACTTTAACCTAAAGTTAATCGACAACCACTCGTTGTTATGATTAAAACTTTTCAGGAGACATGAGCATGAGATTTTTGAAGCCCCTGCTTGGCATTGTTTTTTCTTCGGTCATGGCCTTAAGCGCACACGCGCAGCAAGCCCCTATCACGCTGCACGGTGCGTCCCAATTTGGCGACGACCACGCATTTACCAAAGCTATGGTCCGGTTTGAAGAATTGGTCAAAAAATATTATGGCAAACCTGTCAATTTTGTACTGCACAAAAACAGCGAGTTGGGTCTGGAAAAGGATTACTTCGCTTACATGAACCAAGGCAAAGCCGTTGATTACGCCATTGTTTCGCCGGCCCACATGTCTACGTTTTCTAAAGCAGCACCTTTTATCGATGCGCCCTTTTTGTTCAGTGACCTGGCTCACTGGAACAAAGTGCTTGACCAAGACTTGCTCAAGCCTATTGCCGATGAAGTTGAGCAAAAAGCCGAAGTTCGTTTGATTGGCTATGCGGGCGGCGGTGTTCGCAATATTTTCTCCAACAAAGCTGCCGGCAATTTGGCCGATCTCAAAAATCTAAAAGTACGCGTTCAAGGTGCGCCCATCTGGAGTCGCACCTTCTCCGCTGTGGGCATGGCGCCCACCGTCATTGCTTACAACGAGGTCTATAACGCCATTCAAAACGGCGTGATCAATGCTGGCGAAAATGAAGCGGCTGGT
>CANHXV010000179.1 GCA_947464665.1 Comamonadaceae bacterium | reverse complement strand
CGGCCAAGTTGGCGCTGTGCTCTTCACACTTGGCTTTGAGGTCAACCATGTCGACGTTGCCTTGCGCATCGCAGGCGGTGACCACCACTTGCATGCCCACCATTTGCGCGCTGGCAGGGTTGGTGCCGTGTGCGCTAGAAGGAATGATGCAAATGTTGCGATGGCCTTGGCCCTTGGCTTCGTGAAACGCCTTGATGACCAAGAGACCTGCGTATTCACCTTGGGAGCCCGCGTTGGGTTGGAGGCTGATGCCGGCATAGCCGGTGGCTTGGCACAGCCACTCGCGCAGCTGCTCATCGAGCAAGGCATAGCCTTTGAGTTGGTCAGCGGGTGCAAAGGGGTGCATGTTGGCAAACTCGGGCCAGGTGATGGGAATCATCTCGCTGGTGGCGTTGAGCTTCATGGTGCAAGAGCCCAGCGGAATCATGCTGCGATCTAGCGCCAAATCTTTATCGCTCAATTGGCGGATGTAACGCAGCATGCCAGTTTCGGAGTGGTACCGATTGAACACAGGATGTGTGAGGAATGTGCTGGTACGGAGAAGACCAGTAGGAATGAGGGTGTCGCGACCTTTTTCAAAAAGTGTCCAGTCGGGCAAGGATTGACCGCCTTCTGCAAAGCTAGACCAGATCGCTTCGATGTCATCGCGCGTTGTGGTTTCGTCTAAAGAAACGCCAGTGCTGTCAGCGCTTAATTTGCGCAAGTTCAAACCTTTGAGCACAGCTTTTTGCAGGATGGCATCGGTGCGTGTGCCGGTGCTAATTTGCAAAGTGTCAAAGGCAGATTTGTGTGCCAGTTTGTAACCGAGTTGTTCCAAGCCCTCTGCCAAGATGGCGGTGAAGCTGGCCACGCGTTGGGCAATGCGCTTCAAACCTACAGGGCCGTGATAGACCGTGTACATGCTGGCTACCACCGCAGGCAAAACTTGCGCCGTGCAAATGTTGGAAGTCGCTTTTTCGCGGCGAATGTGTTGCTCGCGTGTTTGCAAAGCCAAGCGATACGCAGGGTTGCCGTGCACGTCTACACTGACGCCCACCAAACGGCCAGGCATAGAGCGCTTGTATTCATCGCGGCAGGCCAAGTAAGCGGCGTGCGGGCCTCCGGCGCCCATGGGCATGCCGAGGCGCTGCGTGGTGCCCACCACAATGTCGGCGTCCATTTCCCCAGGTGGCGTGAGCAGTGTCAAGGCCAACAAATCGGCGGCTACTATGAAAGCTGCTTGAGCAGCGTGAGCTTTTGCAATGACATCTTTCAAATCGTGCGTCATACCCGATGTGGATGGGTACTGCGCCACCACCGCAAAGTAGTCGTGCTGTTGCATGAGCTCGGGGACAATGCCCACCATCACTTTCAAGCCTAAAGGCGCCGAACGCGTTTGAATCACTTCAATGGTTTGTGGATGGCAATCGCTGGCCACAAGGATGTTGTTGCTTTTTGATTTAACCGAGCGCTTGGCCAAGGTCATGGCCTCGGCAGCAGCAGTCGCTTCGTCCAACATGGAGGCGTTGGCAATGGGCATGGCCGTTAAATCACAAATCATGGTTTGGAAATTGACCAAGGCTTCCATTCGTCCTTGACTGATTTCGGCTTGGTAAGGCGTATAGGCTGTGTACCAAGCGGGGTTTTCTAAAATGTTGCGAAGAATCACGCCGGGCGTGTGCGTGCCGTAGTAACCCTGTCCAATGAAACTTTTGAGTATTTTGTTTTGTTGCGCCATGGCTTTGAGCTCTGCCAAAGCACCGGCCTCTGTCACTGGCGCAGGCAACTTCATCGCCTGACTGCGTGCAATAGAGGCAGGTACGATGCTGTCAATGAGCGCGCGGCGTGAAGCTTGGCCTATGACCGACAACATGTGTTTTTCATCTGCTTCATTGATGCCAATGTGGCGTGCAATGAATTCATGCTCGTGTTCGAGTTGACCTAAAGGTGTGGCAGAGGACATCAACATGGTTTGACTTTCAGACTCAAAGTTTGATCAAAAATTAAAAAGCAAAAACTTCAACAAAATTTCAATGAGACGCTGCAAACGCTGAGTAAGCCGTTTCGTCCAGCAAAGCATCCACTTGCGATGCATCAGACAGCTTGACCTTGAAGAACCAACCAGCACCCAGAGGGTCGGTATTTGCCAAGGAGGGATCGTCACGCAGTGCTTCATTCACTTCTGTAATCTCACCACTGATCGGCATGTAAACATCTGCAGCAGCCTTCACAGACTCCACCACACCCGCCACAGCCTTTTGTTCAAAACTGCTACCCACTTCAGGCAGTTCAACAAATACCACATCACCCAAAGCATCTTGTGCATGGTGCGTAATACCCACTGTGGCTACATCGCCGTTTAACAAAATCCACTCATGCTCTTCCGTGTACTTCAAACTCATTTCTCTCTCCTTGTTTCATTCAGTTCATTCAATTGGGGTCAGATCACAATTGTTTTAAAAGTTTTTGTATTTCAGCCGCGGTAATAGCGATTGGGTACAAACGGCATGGCGCTCACGGTCATTGGCACAGCCTTGCCGCGCACGATGGCGTTTACAACAGTCCCTAAGCTAGCACTTTCCAGGTCAACATAGCCCATGGCCACGGGCACATTGGCAGTGGGGCCCAACAAGCCGCTAGAGACTTCGCCAATGTTGATGCCCTGCAAGTTCTGCAATGCCACATGCTCGCGCACTGGTACACGCTCTTGCGCAATGAGTCCCACACGCTTGCGGGCGAGTGCATGGGTGCCATCCAATTGGCCCAACACAATCTCGGCGCCAGGAAAACCACCTGCGCGTGCACCACCTGTGCGGCGAACCTTTTGAATGGCCCAGTTCAGACCCGCTTCAATGGGCGTGGTGCTGGTGTCAATGTCGTTGCCATACAAACATAAGCCAGCTTCAAGTCGCAGAGAGTTTCGCGCGCCTAAGCCAATTGGCTTGACTTCTGCTTGAGCCAACAACGCACGCGCAAATGCATCCACATGATCGTTGTGCACAGAAATTTCAAAGCCATCTTCTCCGGTGTAGCCAGAGCGCGTGATGAACAAATCAGCACCTTGCCATTCAAACGATGCGCCCGTCATGAAGACCAATTTTTCGACGCCATGCACCATGCGCGATAAAGCATCAACGGCCTTGGGCCCTTGCAAAGCCAAGAGTGCCCGTTCAGGCATGGGAATGACTTGGCACTTTGAACCAATTCGCGCTCGAATATGCGCAATGTCATTCACTTTGCAAGCGCCATTCACAATGACATAAATATCTGTGCCGCGGTTGACAAACATCAAGTCGTCCATGATGTTGCCTTCGTCGGTAAGCAGTAAACCGTAGCGCTGTTTTCCAAGGGGCAAGTCGATCACATCAACAGGCATCAGGGATTCAAAAGCCGACGCAGCATCGGTGCCCGCCAATCGAAGTTGCCCCATGTGAGACACATCAAACAAGCCGGCCTCAGTGCGCGTATGGATGTGTTCAGCCATCAAGCCCATGGGGTATTGAACCGGCATGCTGTAGCCCGCAAAGGGCACCATGCGAGCGCCCAATTCGAGATGTAGCGCATTAAGTGGGGTATTGAGCAAGGCAGTGGTGTCAGCAGACAAATGATTTCTCCAAGGGCAATGTAAAACCATGACCGAAATCATGGGTTGCCCTCGCTGTCCGCTTTACCTGAGCGATTCGCCGGGTGGGCCCTTCAAACAGAAAGAACCACTGCGGGTTGCGCCTTCGGTGGAGGGTTCGACCAGATGGCCCGCCCTCTCTCTCCAGTGAGGAAGCGTTAAATGCCTAGCTGTGTGCAAAGCTTTTAACGTTGTCAGTCCTTTGTACCTGAGCGTTCAGAAACATTTCAGCCTCCTGCGCCTTCGGCGGCGGCCCTTTGAAAAAGAAGCCACGCTCTCCTGACTGTTAAATTAT
>CANHXV010000178.1 GCA_947464665.1 Comamonadaceae bacterium | reverse complement strand
TAATGGAAATACAATAATTTTATATCCCTATACCCATCTCATCTTTAGAATAAATCAAGGAACATCATGGCGCGCACAGTTAAATGCATCAAATTGGAAACCGAAGCCGAAGGGCTAGACTTTCCACCCTATCCGGGTGACTTGGGCAAACGCATTTGGGAAAACGTCAGCAAAGAAGCTTGGGCTGCTTGGCTGAAGCATCAAACCATGTTGGTCAATGAAAACCGCTTAAATTTGGCAGACGCTCGCGCTCGTCAGTACTTGGCCCGTCAAATGGAGAACCATTTCTTTGGATCTGGCGCCGATGCCGCCCAAGGCTATGTCCCACCCACCAACCCCTAATTTTCACGCCAGTCATTGGAAAAACAGAGCCGCGTGGCAAACCAGTTGGCACGCTTTAGAAACCTCGTTTGGGTGCGGCGAGTCTTTTCTTGAAACAGTCAAAGTTTGGCAATCAGAGCCCAAATCTAAGCCCAAGCTTTTTTTCACTGCATTCACCAGCGTAGCGCCCACAGACCTTCCTTCTGAACTGGCCAGGTTTTGCTTTGGACTGTTACCAGGTGTTCACCGCATTTCGTTTGAGGGTGGTCAAATTCAATTGACCTTGTGCATTGGCGCTGCGCCGCAAATCGCCAAAGAAATTGACATCGCTGCAGACAGTATCTGCGTTGACCACCTAGCGCCATGGGGCGTCAAAACCTTGGCACGCTTGTGTCAATTGGGATCACAAATCAAATGGCGCTACCCCCAAGGCAGTCTCGTCAATGAACTTCAAAGTGTTGGCTTCATTTTGGATGAGTCAACATCTTCATTTTCTTACCGCCCAACTTGGGAAGTGAAAACCTCACTGCGCCATCGTGCCAAAGCTGAGATCGTTAAAAATTCCAAACCTCAAGTTGATGCTGTTGTCATTGGCGCTGGTTTAGCAGGCGCGGCAGTGGCACACAGTTTGTCACTCAGAGGCTGGAAAGTTGAGGTCCTTGATAAAGCTGATGGATTGGGCGCAGGTGCTTCTGGTTTGCCCGCCGGTATTTTTGCCACACACGTTTCGCCGGATAACAATGTGCTGTCACGCATTACGCGAGATGGTGTACGCGCCACAGTACAACGCGCACAAGACCTGCTGGAGCATGGCCTTGATTGGCAAGTTTCTCATCTGTTAGAACATCGTTACGCTGGCAAAAGACAACTGCCAGATAGCCCCTTGTGGCCTGCTGCGGGACACGAGTGGAGCACACCAGCCAGCGAATTCCAAAAGCAAGCTGCCGGCTTGAATGAAAGTACACCAGCACTGTGGCACCCCATGGCAGGATGGATTCAAACGCAAGCCTTGGTCAAGGCTCAACTCCAACATCATCACATTCGTTTATCGACGCACAGCCACGTGACGCAACTCATCCATCAAAACAATCAATGGCATTGTCTTGATGCCTTAGGACGGGTCATTGCACAAGCACCTCAGATCATCATTGCCAACGCTTACGATGGCCAAACCTTGATTGACAGCGTTGAATTGCAAACTCAGATTTATCCTCGTCCTCACCTACCGGCTACAGCATTGCGTGGTCAAGTTTCATTGGGTCCTATGAGCATATTGCCCGCGCAACTGCGCAACAAACTACCGGATTTTCCAGTCAACGGTCATGGTAGCTACTTAGGCAATCTCCAACCTATCTCTACTGTTATGAATGAGCCTTATTGGATTGTAGGATCTAGCTTTCAACGCAACGACTTTGATTTACAAACACGTGATGCCGACCAGTTGTCAAACAGGCAGCAATGGGCAGAACTCATGCCTGAATTTCAAGACGACATTCTTCATCAGATCAATCTTGAGCAGGCCTCATCTTGGGCCGCCATTCGGATGGCGCTCCCTGATCGACTACCCGCCGTGGGTGAGTTTGCACATCCCGAATTCAAAGGCTTGAATGTCTGCACAGGCATGGGCGCAAGAGGAATCAGTTGGTCGGTGTTGTGCGGCGAACTGTTGGCCGCACACTTGAACCATGAGCCCTTGCCCATGGCCGCGTCATTGGCTAAGTTGATGGCAGCCTCAAGGTTTGGCTAAGTTCATTTTTGTGCAGCAGCCGGCCTGCGAGACTTCACATAGGCATCGGTAGGCTGGTAGTTTTTGCCATCGGCATAGCGCCACTGTGTCATGCTGCCTTGATTGCCACGCAAATCTAGCTTGCCCACAAACGCACCCATGGTGGACTGCTGATCAATCGCCCGAAACTCTGCAGGGCCAAACGGCGTGCTGAATTTCAGGCCTCGCATGGCCAACACCAATTTTTCGTTGTCAGTGCTACCTGCTTTTTTAATGGCAGCAAAAATAGCTTGCATGGTGGCATAACCCACCACTGAACCCACTTTGGGGTTCTCTCTGAATTTCCTGAAATAGTTGGCAGCAAAGGATGCATGCTCCTTGGTGTCAATTTGGTCCCAAGGATAGCCCGTCACAATCCAGCCCTTGGGCGTTTCGTCTTTCAACACTTCAAGGTATTCGGGCTCACCAGACAACATGGACACCACGGGGACTTTGGGGAAAATGCTGCGCTGATTGCCCTCACGCACCAACTTGGCTAAATCAGCACCAAAGGTCACGTTGAAAATAGCATCAGGCTTGCTTTGCATGAGCGCGCTCAAGCTGCTGCCCGCATCAATTTTTCCAAGTGCGGGCCACTGCTCGCCCACAAATTCAACATCGGGTCGTTTGGCTTTCAACAACTCTTTGAAACTGGCAACGGCACTTTGTCCGTACTCATAATTGGGCGCCAATGTAGCCCAGCGTTTGGCTGGCATCTTGGCAGCCTCCTCCACCAACATGGCGGCTTGCATGTAAGTGCTAGGGCGCAAACGAAAGGTGTAGCGATTGCCTTTGTCCCAGACAATGGCATCTGTGAGAGGCTCGCTGGCCACAAATAGTCGCTTGGATTTCCCTGCGTGATCGGCCAAAGCCAAACCCACATTGGATAAAAAACCACCAGCCAACACATCTACTTTTTCTTGGCTGATCAACTCAATGGCATGACGCAAAGCGTCTTCGGGCTTGCCAGCGTCATCTCGGGCAATCACTTCAACCTTGCGCCCAAGCAACCCACCTGCTGCATTGACTTCTTCTACGGCCAATTGCCAACCTTGCTTGTAGGGTTGGGTGAACTGCGGAATGGCCGAATAGCTGTTGATTTCGCCAATGCGAATGGGCGTTTGAGCGTTCACAGACATCGCCAACATGGCGGCCAACGCAAGGCCCCAAGCTTTCAACGGACAAGACTTCATTCCAGGCTCCTCAAAAGAGAAACTGTATCAGCAAGGCTAAATCCAGTCACTTTGGAGACTTTAAGCCCATCTGCAGCGCCCCTCTTATGATCAAAAAGCATATATGTCAAACGAATAAGTTGTTTGAATTGACATAAAGAGGCTTTAAAGTTCAAGCCTTATCAGTCTGGCCAAAGCCTTTACCTCCCATTTCAGAGATGTATCAATACACAGAATTCGACCGTCAGTTTGTCAAACTGCGCGCAGCCCAGCACAGAGACCAACTCGAGCGCTGGCAAAAAGGCCAACTGACTGACGAAGAGTTTCGCCCTCTGCGCCTGCAAAACGGCTGGTACGTACAACGCTATGCGCCCATGCTGCGCGTGGCTGTGCCCTATGGCGAAATTTCCAGCAAACAACTGAGTGTGCTGGCCACCATTGCCAAAGATTACGATCAGCCCAACCCCGATATTTTTTCAAAAGCCCAAGCCCAACAAGACTTGTTGCCCGGCAAATCGCCCCGCCTTATTAAAGGCTACGGTCACTTCACCACCCGTCAAAACGTGCAGTTCAACTGGATTCCATTGGATCAATCGGCCGATGTAATGGGCCTCTTGGCCACCGTGGACATGCACGGCATTCAGACCAG
>CANHXV010000177.1 GCA_947464665.1 Comamonadaceae bacterium | reverse complement strand
GGCGTGTTTCGCGCATTGTCACCTTGGAGCCCCCTGTGTTGGTCTTGGCCGATGGCCAAACCGCGCCTGAGGCCTTGCTTCGAGTCTGCGAACGCGCCCAAATCCCCATGTTCTCGACACCCGAGTCGTCGGCTTTTGTGATTGATGTGCTGAGGGCTTATTTGTCCAAACACTTTGCCGACCGCACCACCATGCATGGCGTGTTCATGGACATTCTGGGCCTGGGTGTGTTGATCACGGGCGAGTCTGGCCTAGGAAAGAGCGAGTTGGGTTTAGAGTTGATTTCTCGTGGCAACGGCTTGGTGGCCGATGACGCCGTTGATTTATTTCGAATCAATCAAACTACCATTGAGGCCCGCTGCCCGGAGTTGTTGGAAAACTTGCTCGAGGTCCGCGGTATTGGCCTGCTGGACATTCGCTGTATTTTTGGTGAAACCGCGGTTCGCCGCAAAATGCGTTTGAAACTCATTGTGCATTTGGTGCGCCACGAAAACTTTGAGCGCGATTACGAACGCATTCCCACAGAAACACTGACGCAAGATGTGCTGGGCATTCCCGTTCGCAAAGTGGTCATCCAGGTGGTGGCGGGCCGCAACATTGCGGTGCTGGTGGAGGCCGCAGTGCGCAATACCATCTTGCAAATGCGCGGCATTGACACTTACCAAGACTTCATGGCGCGCCAACGCGATGCGATGGACTGAATACTTTCTGACTTAAGCTCGGTTCCGGTGGGGGCAGGGATTTTGCGTACAGTGAGCGTACAAGCTGAGCGCATGGTCGGCAATCACAAAGCCCTTGGCCAGTGCCACGTCTTGTTGCCTTTTTTCAATCTCGGCATCATAAAACTCTTCTACTTTGCCGCAGTCTAGGCATACCATGTGGTCGTGATGCTGCCCCTCATTCAGTTCATAAACCGCTTTGCCACTTTCAAAATGGTTTCGGCTTAAAAGCCCAGCCTGTTCAAACTGTGTCAGTACCCTGTATACCGTGGCCAAACCGATGTCGGCATTGTCGTTGAGTAACTGTTTGAAAACATCCTCAGCCGTCATGTGCCTTTGCGCCCCTTTTTGAAAGATTTCCAGAATCTTTTGCCGAGGAATGGTGGCTTTCAGCCCAGTGCTTTTGAGTTCGTCCATGTGTTGTCTGTTGCAATTGAAAGAGAAGGTCTTTGGCCAAAGGGGCTTCGCCACAGCCGAATGCTACCGCTACAATGACCCCATCATATGGTCTGCCAAGCATCCATGAAAAAACAAATTCGAACATCTCTGCGCAACAGTCTTTCACTGGGCGTTGCGTTGCCCTTGTTGCTGGTCCTTTTAAGCGCTTGCAGTTTGCCCCGTTTCAACGTGGCCACGAATGCCGTTTTGTACATCCCTGAGGTGGTTCAAGGCAACTTTGTGTCGCGCGAACAAAAAGAATTCCTCAAACCCGGTATGTCACGCGTGCAGGTGCGCGAGGTTCTGGGCACCCCCTTGGTTGCCAGCGTGTTTCACGAGCAACGTTGGGATTACGTTTTCATGATTCGCCGCCAAGGTGTGCCCGCTCAAAGCTTTAGCCTCAGTGTTTGGTTCAAAGGCGATGTGCTCGAACGTGTCACTGGGGATGAATTACCCAGTGAAATTGAGTTTGTGACCAATTTGGTCGTTAAAAAATCCAATACGAAGGTGCCAGAGTTAGAAGCCAAAGAAGAAGATTTGCGCAAATTCCCAGCCCCAGTTCGCAAAGTCGATCCGGCCCCAGCCGCTCCCTTGCCGCTGCCCAGCTCTTACCCACCGCTTGAACCCGTCAAGCGCTGATGAATCACATGACTCAAATTACATCTTCACTTTCTGTGCCTGTGCATGCGGTGGCTGTCGCTGGCGCATCTGGCCGTATGGGCCAGATGCTCATTGAAGCCATTGCCAATGCCCCAGACTGCCGCCTCACGGGCGCGCTCGATTTGGCCAGCAGCCCTGCCGTCGGCAGCGACGCTGGCGCTGCCATGGGCAAAGCCAGTGGCGTCTTGGTCTCCGGCGACCTCAAGCTTGGCTTGCAAAATTCCAAATACCTCATTGACTTCACACGGCCTGAAGGCACTTTGGCGCACTTGAAAATTTGCCAAGCTTTGGGTGTCAAGGCAGTCATTGGCACCACTGGGTTTTCCGAAGCCGAAAAAAATGAAATCCAAGCCATCTCCAAAGATGTGGCCATCGTCATGGCGCCCAACATGAGCGTGGGCGTCAACGTCACGCTCAAATTGCTTGAAATGGCCGCCAAGGCCTTGGCCACAGGTTATGACATTGAAATCATTGAGGCCCATCACCGCCACAAGGTGGACGCGCCATCGGGCACCGCTCTTAAAATGGGAGAAGTCATAGCCGATGCTTTGGGCCGAGATTTGAAAGACTGCGCCGTTTATGCCCGCGAGGGCGTGACGGGTGAGCGTGACCCCTCCAGCATTGGCTTTGCCACCATCCGCGGCGGCGACATTGTGGGTGACCACACCGTTTTATTTGCAGGGACTGGCGAACGCATTGAAGTTACTCACAAGTCTTCCAGTCGGGCCACCTATGCGCAAGGCAGTTTGCGGGCTGTCAGATTTTTAGCCGACCAAAAAACGGGCCTCTTCGACATGTTCGATGTGCTGTCCTTGAGATAAAGCTTCGACCCATGAATCTCCTGACCTTTTGGGCTGAAGGTGACTGGGTCACCCGCTTTGTGGCACTGGCTTTGCTGGCCATGTCTGTTGGCACTTGGGTGGTCATTTTTTGGAAACTCAATTTGCTGCGCCGAGTGAACCTAGACGTGCCCCAAAGCACGGCAGCATTTTGGCAGTCCGCTCAATTTGACGAAGCCCATGCCCGCGTGGCGCAATTTGACCGCGATCAATCTGTTACACCTCTTTTAGAGGCCACCTTGCTGCCCTTAGGCGGCACTTTGGCAGCGGCTGGCGAAAGAGGGCATCAACTCACCCGTGTTCTGCGCGACAGCTTGCAAACCACGATTAAGCGTTTGCAATGGGGACAATTGTTGCTGGCCACGGTGGGCGCAATTTCGCCCTTTGTGGGTTTGCTAGGCACAGTCTGGGGCATTTTCAACGCCCTGAGTGGCATGGCAGAGGTCGGGCAAATTACCCTAGACCGAGTGGCTGGCCCCGTGGGTGAAGCCTTGGTCATGACGGCTGCAGGTTTGGCTGTGGCCATTCCTGCCGTCTTGGCCTACAACGTGTTTGGCCGCACCGTGGCGCAGATTGAGATTGAGTTGGAAGGGTTTGCACAAGACCTGATGAACTTGCTCACGGGCCGACAAAATTAAAAGCCCGACAGGCAAATCCATGGCATTTGGTCGACTCCCTCGCGCTGCGCAAGCCAAACCCTTCAGTGACATCAACGTCACGCCTTTGGTCGATGTGATGCTGGTGTTGTTGGTCATTTTTATTCTGACTGCGCCCCTGCTCACCAGCGCCATCCGTTTGGATTTGCCCCAATCCAAGGCGGCGCAAGCAGGAGAGGCGCCGGAGGCGCTTAGCCTTAGCCTGAGCGCATCAGGCGAACTCTTCATCAATGACAAGCCCGTCTTGTTGGCGGCCTTGCCAGCGCAGCTTCAGCAACTGGCCAACCAAAAGCCCAACTTGGAAGTCCAGCTTCGGGTGGACCAAGCAGTTCCTTATGGGCAAGTTCTTGAGCTCATGAGCCTTGCGCAATTGGCTGGCTTAAGCCGAATTGGCTTTGTCACGGCACCCGGAATCGACCCGCTAACAGACGC
Organism: Comamonadaceae bacterium; assembly: GCA_947464665.1. Lineage (GTDB taxonomy): Bacteria > Pseudomonadota > Gammaproteobacteria > Burkholderiales > Burkholderiaceae_C > Limnohabitans_A. The sequence continues at coordinate 277 of CANHXV010000177.1, read as the reverse complement.
TCAAACTGGCATTCAAAGGGACAATCAAAAGGCCGCTTCGCGCTGATCTTTTGCAACGCAAGCACCCTTTGTGGGTCAATCAGGGCCATGGGGATCCCACAGAGGAATTTCACCCCGCCAAACACCTACAATTTGCACCATCATGCAAGACAAGTACAACCACCTCGAAGTTGAGCCCGCGGCGCAAAGCCTGTGGAATGCTCGCGATGCCTACCGCGTCACAGAAGATGCTAGCAAAAAGAAGTTTTACGCCTGCTCCATGCTGCCTTACCCTAGC
>CANHXV010000176.1 GCA_947464665.1 Comamonadaceae bacterium | reverse complement strand
GATCGCAAGTTATCAGCGGCCGGTGAAGTCATGGTTAAGGTGCGCGTGACCAAGTCGGGCAATGCCATGCCGCAGTCTGGCGATTTGTCGGGCAGTTTGGGCCCTGTCAAAGTAGGCGCCAAAGGCTTGAAATTGGAAATCAAGGATCAGATTCCTTGATGCAGAGCAAGGCTTTAGTGGACTGAAGGGCGTAGTCTCAAGTTCCAGTGTTTAACTGGAAACTTGAGACTCACATGCCCTTAGATATTCCCAACCTGCAAGCTTTTTCATCAAGCTCCTACGCCGCGCCTCCCCAAGAAATTTCGGTCGACATTCTGCTCGAAAAATACGCCAAGCAGGGAGAGCAATCGATTGACGCTGTCTACCAGCGAGTTGCGAAGGGCTTGGCATCGGTTGAAAAGCCAGAATTGCGTACTCACTACGAGCAGGTATTTTTGGCCAACATGCACGCAGGCGCTATAGGTGCAGGGCGAATCATGAGTGCGGCAGGTACCGACATTCAATCAACACTTATCAATTGTTTTGTGCAACCCGTCGGCGACTGCATTCAAGGCGTTGACGAAGAAGGTTTTCCCGGCATCTATGAGGCGCTTAAGCAAGCCGCCGAAACCATGCGCCGTGGCGGTGGTGTGGGTTATGACTTCTCGCGCGTCAGGCCGCGCGGTGCGCGCGTGAAGGCCACTGCATCATTGGCATCAGGTCCTTGCAGCTACATCAATGTGTTTGACCAATCTTGCTCGACTGTTGAAAGTGCGGGTGCTAGACGTGGTGCACAAATGGGCGTGCTCAGAATCGATCACCCCGACGTGTTGGAGTTCATCACAGCCAAAAGAACGCCGGGTCGTTGGAACAATTTCAATGTGTCGGTGGGCGTCAGCGACCAGTTCATGAACGCTGTGCAAAATGATTTGCCATGGCAATTGGTGCACAAAGCCAGACCTGGTGATGTGTTGCTGTCCAAGGGGCTGGCACAACGCTTTGATGGGCTGTGGGTGTATGCAGAAATGCCCGCCAGAGACATTTGGCAAATTGTCATGCAGTCTGCTTATGATTTTGCAGAGCCTGGTATTTTGTTTTTAGACAACATCAACCGCGACAACAATCTGGGGTATTGCGAAACGCTGGAAGCTACCAATCCTTGTGGTGAACAACCCTTGCCACCTTATGGCTGTTGCGATTTAGGCCCAGTGATTTTGCCTAAATTTGTACAACATCCCTTTGGTTTGAAGGGGGTTGCGCCCAGCTTTGATTTCGATGCCTTCATGCAAGCGGTCTTCACACAGGTCCGTGTGCTAGACAATGTGCTCGACCTCACACACTGGCCATTGCCCGAGCAAGCGCTAGAAGCGCAATCTAAACGCCGCATAGGTGTGGGCTTCACAGGTTTGGGCGATGCCTTGGTCATGCTTAATTTGTCATACAACAGCGAATCAGGGCGTGAGTTTGCTTCTGAGATTGCGCGCGTCATGCGCGACACAGCCTATGCCGCATCAATCGAGTTAGCACGTGAGCGTGGCAGTTTTCCCTTGCTGGATGTCAGTGCCTATTTGGGTGGTGCGGGCTTTGCCAGTCGCTTGCCCGATGACATTCAGGAAGGCATTGCACGCTATGGTTTGCGAAACAGCCACTTGCTGTCTATCGCGCCGACAGGCACTGTGAGTTTGGCCTTTGCAGACAATGCTTCCAATGGCATTGAGCCTGCATTTTCATGGACCTACACCCGCAAGAAGCGTGAGATGGATGGCAGCACTCGCGAATACATGGTTCAAGACCACGCTTGGCGCGTTTACCGCGAACTGGGTGGCGATGTGAATCAATTGCCAGCCGCATTTGTCACTGCGCTAGAAATGTCTGCGCAAGATCACATCGCCATGATGGCGGCGGTACAGCCCTACATAGATACCGCCATTTCTAAAACAGTGAATGTGCCCGTAGATTGCCTGTTTGAAGATTTTTCGCAGTTGTACATGCAAGCCTGGACTGCACATTTGAAGGGCTTGGCCACTTACCGACCTAATTCAATTTTGGGTTCTGTGTTGCAAGTGACGCCCTCTTCCACTGAGGTGAATGTCGGACAAGGTGCTAACTCGAAAGTACAAGCTGAGCTTGATCCTGACAGGTGTGTGATTGACCGCAGGCCCCATGGCGAACTTCCTGCAGTGGCAGAAAAGATCAATTATTGGACGCAAGACGGTCTTAAAACTTTGTACCTCATCATTTCATTTTTACCTGTAGTGGGCGTGGTGAAAGGGCAGGCCGTGCAAGTGGAAAGAGCCATTGAGTTCTTCATGCCGGTTGGTCAAAACGGTGAGTCGCAACAATGGATTACCTCCAGTATGAGGCTGTTATCACTGGCTGCACGCGGTGGATTTTTAGCCAGAGCCCTGCATGACATGAGAAAGGTTGCTTGGGACCGTGGGCCTGTGAGATTGGGCACATTGCGGAAAGACAGTGGGGTTGAAGTGCCCATGTGGCATGACTCTGAGGTGGCTGCAGTCGGCTATGCCATTGAGAAAATTTTGGCAAGGCGAAGCAATTCAAACTCGACAGGCCCCGTTTCAAGTGCTTCTTCTGTTTCAGGAATTCAGGAAGAAACTGATTTACTTCAAGAGGTTATGCCAACTGTCATGGCTGGGAAAAAATGTCCGGAATGCGGTGCACATGCGCTGATCAAAAGGGATGGCTGCGAATACTGCACAAGCTGTGGACACTTGGGTGCATGTGGTTGATCCTACTCAGGAATTGGTGACATGGATTTTTCAATACCCCAGGAGACGCAAGCACTGAGCCATCGGCTTCAAGCTTTCATAGATCAGTATGTGTTGCCCTACAACCCTGCCTGGCACCATGCCGTTGCGACGGGTGACTATCCGCCTGCTTTCTTAGGTGATCTTAAAACACTAGCGCGTGAGGCGGGTTTGTGGAACCTTTTCTTGCCTGAATTGCAAGCCCATGAACCGGGTACGCGCTTGAGTCACTCTGCCTATGCGCATTTGGCTGAAATCATGGGCAAGCTACCCTGGGCCGCGGAGGTGTTCAATTGCCAGGCTCCCGATTCAGGGAATATGGCGCTTTTGCATCAGTTTGGAAGCGATGCTCAGAAGCAGGCGTGGCTGGTGCCCCTGCTAGATGGCCACGTGCGCTCTGCTTTTGCCATGACCGAGCCCGATGTGGCTTCATCCGACCCGACCAATTTACAAACGACAGTGCGTGATGAAGGGGACTCTTTGGTATTGAATGGTCGCAAGTGGTTCATCACAGGCGCTGCGCATCCGAATTGTCAATTGCTCTTGGTCATGTGTCGCAACCAAGGTTCAGTGCATTCAGTATCGAGTGCTTTAACGTCCATCGATGGCCCTGATAGTGCCTTGAAGCACCACCAACACAGCATAGTGTTGGTGCCGTTGCATACGCCGGGAGTTGAGCTGGTTCGCAATATTTCCGTTGTTCATCATTTGGCGCCAGAAGGCCATTGTGAAATTATTTTTCGGCAAGTTCGCATTCCCAAAAGTAGTCTGCTGGGTCAATGGGGTGAGGGTTTCAAAATGAGCCAAGTACGATTAGGGCCAGGTCGGGTACACCACTGCATGAGGGCTTTAGGGCAATGCGAATTGGCCTTGTCAATGGCAGCAGAACGATGTCTAGAGCGCGAGACGTTTGGGCACCATTTGTCAGATTACGCCAGCGTTCAAGAATGGTTGGCTTTGTCGCGCATTGAAATTGATCAAGCTCGTCTGTTGGTGTTGCAAGTGGCTTGGCTGCTTGATCAAGCGGAAACTGAAAGATCTCAATTGATGGCCAAGGTGGCCGCCATCAAAGTAGTTGCTGCACGTTTGCAAGTCAAGGTTGTTGACAGAGCCATGCAAATTTTTGGTGCCATGGGCCTATCGCCTGATACACCTTTGGCCTATTTCTGGACATGGGGCCGGGCGCTTCAATTGATGGATGGTCCTGATGAAGTACATTTGCGAACTGTGGCGCGCCATGAATTGCATCAAGCTCGATTGCGGATGGGCGCTTCGTCCAATTACTTCACCACGCCAGAGCAAATGACAAGGCCTGTGAATATCCGTTAAGCCCCACTGGCTTGTTTCAAAACTTGCATGGCTTGATGGGCGTTTGTGCCGCG
>CANHXV010000175.1 GCA_947464665.1 Comamonadaceae bacterium | reverse complement strand
CAACACAGCTGTTCGTTCACAAACAGCCATGACATATGGTGGTTCTTACGACTTGGGCATGGCTAAGTTGAGCTTCACAATGGCCAAAATTGAAGGCGCTGCTGCAACATCCACTGTTGAAACAGTTACTAAATCACGTCAATACTCTGTCAGAGTGCCTGTTGGTGCTTATGAGTTGGTTGCATCCACAGGTGGCATCAAGAGAACCACTGGTGGAACCGTTGGCAATGACTTCAAAGGTTCCTTCTATGGCGTCAACTACAACATGAGCAAGCGCACTGTTGCTTATGTTTACACTGGCTCTGAGAAAGACCAGGCTGTGACCGCAGTTTCTGCAACTGCAGCCAACTACAAAGACACTAAGTCCATTGTTGGTCTCCGTCACTCCTTCTAATTCCACGCTGGGTTAACCCAGTTTGAGATTTCGAAGAATAAAAACCCACCGTGGCAACATGGTGGGTTTTTTGTTGCCTGCCCGCTGGGTGTGGGTGTTGTTTCAGCTAACCCCACAGTCACAGGTATTGGCAATCGTCACACTTTCTAATTTGAAGCTGACTTAGGTCACTTTATTTGTGGCATATTTCAAATTAGGAAAAATGAACAAACCAAACATGTCTTTCGAAGACTTCAACCGTCGCAATCACCTCAAGTGGAGAGGGGCGGCAGGTTTGCCCTTGCTACAGTTTCAAAAATTCATGCTGGCGCTGTTCATCGGTCTAGCAATTTGCTTGCTTGTTGGCTGCATGAGTGTGCCGGAAAAGGCCAAAGACCGTGCATCCAACTTGCCCACTGTTTGGCATGTAAAGGACCAAATCAAGTGGGAGTCAGTGAAGATTCCAGGGAAAGTTGAGACTCGGTATTCAATGGTGTCCTTGAACAATCGAAGCGCACTGATGGCCAACGCCCAATCCTCGGCCAGCATGTTGCGAAAAGACCTTCGTATTGAGCCCGAGCTTTTGAATGCACTGAGTTTCTCTTGGCAAATTCAAAACCTGATTGAGGGTGCTGACATGGCACTTCGGGATCAAGATGACTCGCCTGTCAGATTGGTGCTGGCATTTGAGGGTGATCGCAGTCAGTTTTCTCCAAAAAATGCAATGTTGAGTGAGTTGTCGCATGCGTTGTCGGGGCGCCCCATGCCCTATGCCACACTCATGTATGTGTGGTGCAACCATCGGCCTGTTGATTCGGTCATTGAGAATCCGAGAACAGATCGAATTCGAAAAATTGTCATCGAGTCGGGTCAGAAGCGCTTGAACCAGTGGATAACCTACGAGCGCAACATTCGGGCAGACTATGAGCGGGCCTTTGGTGAACCACCAGGTGCTTTGATTGGTATTGGTATCATGACGGACAGTGACAACACGCGCACCACTGCCCGCGCTTGGTACGGCGACATTGTGCTGGACTGAGTGTCTTGTGCGCTACAGGCCATTTGGGGGATTCCCCTCTTCCCAAATCGGGCTCACTTGTTGCATAGTTACTGACTCAACCAGCTTTTCCTAACGAGGTGTTTTGATGAACAAGTGGATGCCTAAAAATGCCCTGATCAGAGCCATGACCTTGTCCATCGTGCAGACAATCGAATCGATTGGCGTTTGATCAAAGTTAATTGATGCTGGCTTTTGTTTTGCAACGCCTGATTCAGGCCGTGGTCGTCATGATCACGGTTTGTTTCATTGCCTTTTTGTTGTTTCAGTATGTGGGCGACCCGGTGGTGTTTTTGCTGGGGCAAGATGCCACGCCTGCCCAAATCAACGAGTTGCGCCGCGACTTGGGCTTGGATCAGCCTTTTTTTGTGCAGTTTTGGCACTTTTTATTGAACGCGGTGCAGGGCGAATTCGGCTTGAGCCTGCGCCAGGGGGCTAAGGTGTCGCGCCTGATTGCCGAACGGTTGCCAGCCACCCTCGAGCTGGCTTTGGTGGCCGCCACTTTGGCGCTGGCCATCGGCATTCCCATGGGGGTTTATGCCGCCCTGCGGCGGGGTACCTGGGCCAGTCAGTTGCTAATGACGGTGTCTTTGCTGGGCGTATCTTTGCCTACTTTCCTGATCGGGATTTTGTTGATTTTGGTGTTTGCCGTGATGCTGGGCTGGTTTCCCAGCTTTGGTCGGGGCGATGTGATGCAAATGGGTTGGTGGTCCACAGGGCTGCTCACCGCCAAAGGCTGGCACCACATCACGCTGCCGGCCGTGACCCTGGCCATTTTTCAGCTGACCCTGATCATGCGACTGGTGCGGGCCGAAATGTTGGAGGTGCTGCGCACCGACTACATCAAGTTTGCAAGGGCCCGGGGTTTGTCCAACCGAACCATTCACTTTGGCCACGCCCTTAAAAACACTTTGGTGCCGGTGCTGACCATCACCGGCTTGCAACTGGGCGGGCTGATCGCGTTTGCCATCATCACCGAGACCGTATTTCAATGGCCAGGCATGGGGCTGCTTTTCATTCAGGCGGTCACGTTTGCCGACATCCCTGTCATGGCGGCCTATTTGTGCCTAATTGCCTTGATTTTTGTGGCCATCAATTTGATGGTTGATTTGCTTTACTTCGTGGTCGACCCTCGGCTGCGCGTGGGCAAAGTGGGGGGGCATTGAGCATGGATGCCGTTTTCAATCTGTTTTCGGGCGCGGCTTTGCATGCCGGTTTGATCGAGCAGGCCTTGCCTTTGGCTGCGGCGATCAATGCCTGACTATTTTCACTTTCAACGTCAACTAGAGGAGACTTTTATGCGTACTTTCAAATGGACCCGTTATTGCGTGTCTGTGGCCATAGCTTCTGTGCTTGCATTGGGGACCGCACACGCGGCCACCGTGCGCATTGCCAACCAAGGGGATGCGTTGTCGATGGACCCGCACTCTCTGAACGAATCTCTGCAACTGAGCGTGACCAACAACATTTATGAGTCGCTGGTGGGGGTCAGCAAAGACCTGAAGTTTGAGCCGGGCCTTGCCACTTCTTGGAAACAAACCGCCCCAACGGTGTGGCGTTTTGAGTTGCGCAAAAACGTGCGCTTCCACGACGACACGCGTTTTACCGCCGATGACGTGGTGTTCTCGCTCAATCGCGCAGCCGGTGAAGGCTCTGACATGCGCAGCAACACCAACGATATCAAAGAGGTGCGCAAAATCGACAGCCACACCATCGAGATCGAGACTAAAGCGCCTTTTCCGATCTTGCCCAACGTGCTGTCTACCGTTTACATCATGAGCAAAAAGTGGTGCGAGGACAACCAAGCCACACGCCCAGTGGACCGCCGAAAGGGCATTGAAAACGCCGCCTCGTTTCGTGCCAACGGCACCGGCCCGTACCGTCTGCGCGAGCGCCAGCCCAATGTGCGCACGACCTTTGTACGCAACGGCAACTACTGGGGCAAGATCGATGGTAACGTTGATGAAGTGATTTTCTCGGTCATTGCCAACGACCCGACCCGTGTGGCGGCTTTGCTGTCCGGTGAGATCGACATCATGGAGCCTGTGCCAGTGCAAGACGTGCCGCGCATTAACGGCAGCCCCAATACGGTGGCGCTGGTGGGCCCCGAGTTGCGCACCATCTTTTTGGGCATGGACCAAAAGCGCGACGAATTGCTGTATTCCAGCGTGAAGGGCAAAAACCCATTCAAAGACAAGCGGGTGCGCCAAGCTTTCTACCAGGCCATCGACATTGAGGGCATCAAGCGTACTGTGATGCGCGGGGCCTCCAACCCTTCGGCTCTGATGGTGGGGCCAGGGATCAATGGCTTTAACCCTGAACTGAACAAGCGCTTGCCTTTTGACGCCGAGGCCTCTAAAAAGCTGCTGGCCGATGCCGGGTACCCCAACGGCTTTTCGGTGGACATGAATTGCCCCAACGACCGCTATGTGAACGACGGCCAAATTTGCGAAGCTGTGGCCGCCAATTTGGCGCGTGTGGGGGTCAAGATCAACCTGAAGGCCGAAACCAAGGGCACCTATTTCCCCAAAATCTTGCGCCGCGACACCAGCTTCTATTTGCTGGGCTGGACCCCCAGCACCTATGACGCGCACAACGCTTTGAATGCACTCATGCGTTGTGTGGACGACAAGGGCACAGGCCAGTTCAACTTGGGGGCTTATTGCAACCCCAAGGTGGATGATCTGACAGTGAAGATCCAGAGCGAGACCGACCAGACCAAGCGCAACGCCATGATCCGCGAGGT
>CANHXV010000174.1 GCA_947464665.1 Comamonadaceae bacterium | reverse complement strand
GGCCGCGGCGCTGCCACTGTGCGCATGAAGCTCAAAGCCTTGTTGAGCAACATGGGCACCGAGTCTGTGTTCAAAGCCGACGACAAGATGGACGAAGTCATCTTAGACCAAAAAGAGTGCACCTACTCTTACTTTGCCGATCCCATGTATGTTTTCATGGACACCGAATTTAATCAATACGAAGTTGAATCAGAAAACATGGGCGATGCCCTGCACTACCTTGAAGACGGCATGTCAGTTGAAGTGGTTTTCTACGACGGCAAGGCCATTTCTGTTGAACTGCCTACCAGTGTAGAACGCGAAATCACCTGGACCGAGCCAGCCGTCAAAGGCGACACCTCCGGCAAAGTTCTCAAGCCCGCCAAAATTGCCACCGGCTTTGAAGTGCCTGTGCCTTTGTTTGTCAACCAAGGCGACAAAATTGAAATCGACACACGCACAGGCGAATACCGCAAGCGCGTTTAAACAACTTGTTTCAGTGGCCTAGGCTACTGCACACAAAGACCTCCAAGGAGGTCTTTTCTTATGGACCAAGCGGCTTTTTAAGCTTGGGGCGCAAGCGCCAAGCTTGTGGTGCGCCACTTGCGACAGCTGTGCCCACGACCCAAAATACCACCGAGACGCCTACCACGGCACCAGCTGCACCAAAAATCAGAGGCATCGCCACGCTGGAGGCATTCACCGTCATGATGCGCAAGCCAAGGGCCTCGCCTTGTCGATGGGCGGGTGTAATTTGGTGCAAAGTACTCATCACCATAGGCTGCACCACGCCCAAAACCACACCCAAACAAACCGAGCAAATCCCCATGGCCAGTGCCGAGTCAAACAAGGGGTAAACAGCAAAGATGAGGCCCGAACAAATCATGGCGCCGGTGAGCAAACGGTATTCTTGAAGGTGCCGCGCAATCCAAGGCAAGATCACACGAATCATGGCCGAAGCCACAGCGAATGAGCCCAAAATAGTGCCCACCACCGAGGCACTGAAACCTCTCTCATGCCCCAAAACCGGCACCACAAATGTATGCACGTCCCAACAAGACGACAGCAACCAATTGACAAACAGCAAGCGCCGCATGAGCGGCTCATGAAGCAAATCCCATACGCGGGCATTGGCATGCTCAGGAAGTTGCGGCTCAATGGTTTTTTCTTCAATGTTGCGAATCCATAACCAAGCCAACAAAGGAAAAATAGTGAGCATCACAAAGGTCGCTCGAAAGCCATCATCGTCGGCTGGCAAGGCGCCCGCGTAGTCAATCATCAAACCCGCAAAAAATGGCCCCATGAAATTAGAGGCAGCAGGCCCAATGGCCAACCAGCTGAAGGTTTCTTTCAACTGATTGGCATCGGCAGAAATGCGGCCTACGTGTCTTTGCAAAGCAATGACCGTGATGCCAGTGGCCCCACCCGTGGCGAGGGCGCCCAGACAAAGAACAGGAAATACGGGCCAAATGGCTGCCAGTCCTGCGCCCAAGCAAGCCAAGGCCACACCAATTTGCACGGGCCGCTTTAAACCATGCCGATCTGTGAATCGGCCCGCAGGAATGGCCATGAAAACTTGGGTCAGCGAAAACAGGGCCAGCAAAACACCTACGGCCATGGTGCTGTAGCCTTGTTGAAGTGCTAGCAGCGGTGTTGCCATACGCATGCCTGTCATACAGGCGTGTAAAAAAATCTGACCGGCGATCAGTTTGGCAAGCTCACGCTTCACGGGTTATCGCCGTCACTGACATCGGCTTCATGTGGCAGCAAACCTGCCGCTTGGCCTTCAGGTAAGGCTTCTACTTGGCGCAAAGCACGGTGCATCACATTGCTTCGCGTTTGCGCTTTGTCCAGTGTGTTCAAGACAGTTTGAGTTTGTTCTTTGACTTTGGCCAGCACGTCGCCAAACTTACCAAACTCTGTTTTGACGGCACCCAAAACTTGCCAAACTTCGCTCGAACGTTTTTCGAGTGCCAAAGTTCGAAAGCCCATTTGCAAAGAGTTCAACATCGCCATGAGCGTAGTGGGACCTGCAAGCGTGACTCGGTAATCACGTTGCAAAGATTCAATCAGACCGGGTCTTCGCAACACTTCGGCGTACAAACCTTCCGTGGGCAAGAACATGATCGCAAAGTCTGTGGTGTAAGGCGGCTCCACATATTTCTCAGTCATGGATTTGGCTTCTAAACGAACCCGCGCCTCCAAAGCCTTGCTGCACAACTCTGCCTGAATGACATCTGCACGCGATTGCGCATCTAGCAAGCGTTCGTAATCTTCATTGGGAAACTTGGCATCGATTGGCAACCAAACGGGCTCGCCATCGTCAGATCGACCTGGCAATCGAATGGCAAAATCAACCCGATTTTTACTTCCTGGCCGCGTGGCGTGTTGCGTTGCATACTGATCGGGAGCCATGACTTGCTCAAGCAAGGAAGCCAACTGAGCCTCACCAAACATACCGCGCGTTTTGACGTTGGTGAGCAAATGCTTCAGGTCACCCACACCCTGCGCCAAGGTATTCATTTCACCCAGACCTTTGTGCACCTGCTCCAAACGATCGGCCACTTGCTTGAAACTTTCGCCCAAGCGCGCTTGCAAGGTGGTCTGTAATTTTTCGTCCACTGTTTGACGCATTTCATCGAGCTTGGCGGTGTTGCTTTGTTGAAGCTGCGCCAATTGCGTTTCCAGAGTGCCGCGCATTTCAGTGAGGCGTCTGGCATTGGTCTCCGATAGTTGCTGCACCTGAAAGGTGAGCGTATCAGAAAGTGTTTTTTGCAACAAAGCCAACTGTTGTGCAAACGCATCCATCTGGCTGTTTTGGGTTCGGGTGGCTTCTGCGCCTTGTTGAACCAAACTTTGCTGGAAGGTGCCTAAAGTTTGAATCAGCTCTTGGCGCCCGCCTCTGGCAGACTCGCTGATGGCATTGCGAAGTTCTCGCTCTAACCTCTCATTGGCCAGCTGGAGAGACGAGGTCAATTGCACCAACTCTTCAGAAGCTTGGGAGCCTTCTCGACGTTGTCGCCATAACGAAAACAGCAAACCCAGCGTCAAAAAACTGATCGCGATGAGAATCCAAATTAGCATGCTGCTGTCCATGTGTGAATGCCGTTTGATTCAGTGTTTGATCAAGCAAGTTACTTATTTAGAAGTAACCTGGTTAAGAGGTGTTAGAGCCTTGCCAGAGGCAAAGAAAGAAACCAAATTATCGGCAGCCAGTTGCGCCATGGCCAAGCGCGTTTTGACGGTTGAGCTGGCGATGTGAGGGGTGAGCACCACATTGGGCACCGTCAACAGCGCAGGATTGAGCGCAGGCTCAGCTTCAAAAACATCCAGACCCGCTGCCGCAATTTGTTTGTTCTTCAAAGCGACCGCTAGAGCTGCATCGTCCACAATGCCACCGCGGGCAATATTGACCAAGGTTGCTGAGGGCTTCATAAAACCTAACTCTTTGGCACCAATGGTGTGATGTGACTCAGCACTATAGGGCACCACCAACATGACATGATCGGCTGTGCTTAAAAGTTCTTCTTTGCTAACGTAAGTCGCCTTGCAAGCAGCCTCGAGGTCTGCACTCAAGCGGCTTCGGTTGTGATAAATCACTCGCATGCCAAATCCATGGGCTGCCCGCTTGGCAATGCCTTGACCAATGCGCCCCATGCCAATGATGCCCAGCGTGCTGCCATGCACCTCGGCCCCTGCAAACATGTCATAGCTCCACTTCGTCCACAAGCCCTGGCGCAAGTAGTGCTCGCTCTCGGTGATGCGTCTGGCAGTGGCCATGAGCAATGCAAAGCCAAAGTCTGCCGTCGTTTCCGTTAAAACATCTGGCGTGTTGGTAGCCAAGACACCTGCTGCCGTCATAGCCGGAACATCAAAGTTGTTAAAGCCTACAGCCATGTTGGCCACAATTTTGAGTTGAGGGTTGGCTTGCAAAAGTGCTGCGTCAATGCGTTCACTGCCCGTGGTGAGGGCGCCCACCTTTCCGTGCATTTTTTGTTTCAAAACTTCAGCAGACAAAACCTCGTCCGACTGATTGCTTTCAACTTGAAAATGCTGCGAAAGCATCTCAAGCACTTCAGGAAAAATAGCGCGTGCTACCAAGATAGAGGCTTTTGTCATGTTCGAAACCATATGAACGTCATCACAATAAACAAGGGAATTAAAACGCACATAGACCAAGCCATATAGCCAAAGAAGCTTGGCATCTTGATGCCGC
>CANHXV010000173.1 GCA_947464665.1 Comamonadaceae bacterium | reverse complement strand
CATTGTGAGTCGCTATACCCAACACATGCTGAGCTTGGCTGCAGGTGCATTGCTAGCCACAGCTTTTTTGCACCTGTTGCCTGAGGCCTTTGACGCAGGTGTAGAGCCCCACAACTTGTTCATGACCTTGTTGTTCGGTTTGTTGTTTTTCTTTTTGCTCGATAAGGCAGAGCTCTGGCACCACGGCCACGAGCATCACCACGGCGATGCACACCATGGCCATGATCACCATGAGGCTCACGACCACGATCATGATCATGCGCATTCAACTGCTTCGGATGCATCACACGTTGAAGGCGCACACGCAAAGCCGCTGGCCGGTGGCTGGGCTATTTTGGCTGGCGATAGCGTTCATTGCTTTGGTGATGGCGTCCTCATTGCCTCTGCATTCATGGTCGATTTGAAGTTAGGGGTGGTAGCTGCTTTGGCTGTTTTGGCCCACGAAGTACCCCACCACATGGGCGATTTGGTGGTGCTGCGCCAGGGCTCCCAAAATCGACAAACTGCCGTCTTGAAAGTCTCACTGGCGGGCGCCATTACGGCTTTTGGGGGGCTGGCTGGCTACGCTTTGTTGGATCAACTCCATGGCGTCTTGCCCTATATGCTGGCCATTGCCAGCAGCAGTTTTATTTATGTGGCCTTGGCCGATTTGATACCGCAATTGCAAAAACGTTTAAGTTCAGGTGAGACTGCAGCACAAATTGTTTGGCTGATGAGTGGCATTGTGTTGGTGAGCGCTGTCAGTGTATTGGCACATTCTTTCGCCTCGCATTGAGACAGCACTCCTAACCCTTTGCGCAAGGCAGTCCGGGTGTGTTGCACCACTCGCTCCAACTGCCAGGGTACAAGCGGGTGAGGCCTAAACCAGCAATTTCCATGGCCAAAATATTGGGCACCGTACTGACTCCGCTGCCGCAATGGTGAACCACCGTTGCAGGGTCTCTGCCTGCTAAAAGCTTTTCAAATTCAGCTCTCAAAACCTCTGGCGATTTGAACAGGCCATCTGCGCCAAGGTTTTCAGCAAAAGGCCTGTTTAATGCGCCTGGTATGTGGCCAGCCACAGGATCGAGAGGCTCCATTTCGCCGCGATAGCGCGCAGCAGCACGGGCATCGATCAGGGTTAAATTGGGATGCCCTACTTGAGGCGCCAATTGATCAGTACTGACCCATTCGCGTAAAGCCGATTTCAATTCAAAGTTGCTAGCGATAGGCTTAAGCGCTGCAGGCGCGCCTTTCTCAACGGGCCCGCCTGATGCTTCCCAGGCCTGTAGGCCGCCATCTAAAACGGCGACAGCATCGTGGCCCAACCATTTCAGCATCCACCACATGCGACCGCAATAGTTGGCGCCATTGCGGTCGTACACCACTGCCTGCATGTTGTTCTGAAACCCCAAGCCACTTAACCAAGCGGCCACTGCCTCACGCGAGGGCAGGGGATGTCTGCCGCCATTGACAGCCGATGCATCGTGCGAGCTGAGGTTGCGATCTAAATGAGCTTGCAGTGCACCCTTAATGCGAACCGTGGCAAACAGGGTATCCGCCATCTCGGGTTTCATGAGGTCGCCGGTGCAATCAAACACCATGAAAGCTTTGCCCGAAGTCTGCAAGTCTTTGAGTTGTTGTACAGAAATGAGAGTGGTGTACATGTCGATTCCTTCAGTCGTTGTCAGTTTGCAATTAAGAGGGTGTGCTGGGCTTTTTTCGATCGTTTAAGGCAGTGGCCACAATGCCACTTAAGACAATGATCAATATACCGCTCCAGCCGATCCAAGGTATTTGATCCCCAAATAAAAACAAGCCAAACAATGCGGAAAAAACAATGCCCGAGTATTGCAAATTGGCAGCCACCATGGCGGCCCCATCGTTGTAGGCGCGGGTCATGCACCATTGGCCCAATGCGGCCAAAATGCCTATGGGCAACAGCAGCCAAGCTTGCGGCCAAACCCATTCGCTGGTGCCAGTGAACAACATCACAAGCGCGCCAGATGCGGCGGCGGCCAATGAAAAATAAAAGACTGTGCGCTCAACAGGCTCCCCCTTTCTGCCAAGCTCGGCGACCTGAATGTAGGCCATTGCGGCAATCATCCCGGAAAACAAGCCAACCAATCCCGCCATGACTTGGTTTTGTTCAATGGTGGGTCTGAGGATCATGACGACGCCCAAAAAGCTGATCACCACAGTGAGTACCAAAGGTGCCTCGCCCTTGACATCTTGGAAATTTCCTTTCCAAAGCGTTGCGCCCACTAAAAAAGCAGCCACCCAAACGCCACTCATGTAGTTCAAGGTCATGGCCATGGCCAATGGCAGGTAAGCAATGGCATAAAACCAAGCTGCCAAAGACACCACCCCGGTGAAGGCGCGCCAAGTGTGCATTTTGGGTACAGTTGTTTGAAGCGAAATACCTTTGCGCTGACAGGCAATGGCCATCAGCAAGCAGCCGATAGCGCCTCGATAGAAAACCAATTCAAAAGTGCTGAAGTGCACTGCTGCATATTTCACACACACACTCATGACTGAAAAAAACAGCGAGGCTAAAACCATCCAGAGTGCTTGCATGCAGCTTAGTCGCTTGAAGCTTCGTTCATCGTTGTGTCCATCTTGTTGCGATACCACTCGTGAAAATGTTGCATGCCGTCTTCCATGGGGCTTTGATAGGGGCCCACTTCGTTGTCGCCTCGCAGCAAAAGAGCTTTGCGACCCGCATCCATGCGTTCTGCAATTTCATCGTCCTCAAGACAGGTTTCCATATAGGCCGCTTTTTGGGCTTCTACAAAATCACGCTCGAAGGCCACGATTTCCTCAGGGTAATAAAACTCCACCATGTTCAGTGTTTTTTCTGGGCTGATGGGGTGGAGTGTGGACACCGTGAGCACATGTGGATACCACTCCACCATGATGTGGGGATAGTAGGTGAGCCAAATAGCACCATATTCAGGAACGGCACCCTGTCGGTATTGCATCAGTTGTTTTTGCCAGTGTTCATAGACGGGGCTGCCCGCCTTGCCCAATCGGTTGGCAATGCCAACTGTTTGAACTGAAAATTCTTTTTTGAATTGCCAGCTAAGGTCATCGCAAGTGACGAAGTTGCCAAGGCCTGGGTGGAACGGCTCGACATGGTAGTCCTCTAGGTAAACCTCGATGAAGGTTTTCCAGTTGTAGTTGCATTGGTGCAATTCAACATGGTCGAGTTTGAAGCCTGTGAAATCTAAAGCGGCGCGCGGCCCCATGCCTGCCAAGTCGGCTTCAATGTCGCGGCCATTGTCTTCAAACAACAAACCGTTCCACTCGCGAAGCGGGTAATTTTGGAGGTTAAGGCAAGGGTCTTGCGTAAAATGAGGCGCACCTAAAAGTTGACCGTGTGGTGCGTAGGTCCAACGGTGCAAAGGGCAAACGATGTTACCGCTGGCACTGCCTTTTTGCTGCGTGTTGAGTGAACCCCGTCCTTGCAACATCAAGGCTTGACGGTGCCTGCAAATGTTGGAGATCAGTTCAATGCCTTGTTTGGATCGAACCAAAGCGCGCCCCCCCGATTCTTGGGGCAACACGTGATAGTCCCCGATTTCGGGAACAGATAGCTGATGGCCCACATACTTGGGGCCTTGCTGAAAAATGGTTTTCAGCTCACGCTGGAACAGCGCATCATCAAAATAGCTTGAAACTGGTAGTTGGCTTGCGGCCTGCTGCAGTTGAAGACTTAAATCAGACATGGATGACCTGACCTAGAGACTCCCCCTATGAAGGGGCAGGAACATGCGGGTAACTCAAGGCTATCCCGCGAAAAAAGCGGACCTAAGACCGCCGGTGAAGACGCATTGTAGCCTCAGGCCAGCAATTTAGGGACGAAGTCGACCTAAAATGCCCTTCTTTAGAACCAAATCCGCCATGCCCAAAGCCACTTCATCTTCAGCCAAAGCTCAGACCGACCAGGCACTGCCCGCCAGCTATGAAGAGGCGGTGCAAGAGTTGGAACAATTGTTGGCCAAATTGGAATCAGGCCAGTTGCCGCTTGATCAATTGCTGACCCATTACCAACGCGGCGCTGGCCTGCTGGCTTTTTGCCGCGAACGGTTGACGGCCATCGAAAACCAAATCAGCGTGTTGGACGAAGGGACCTTGAAACCTTGGGACGGTGCATGAACTCTCCGTTTTCAAACAACTTCAATTTCAAAGCTTGGTCCGAAGAACGCTTGGCGCAAGTTGAACAAGT
>CANHXV010000172.1 GCA_947464665.1 Comamonadaceae bacterium | reverse complement strand
CCTTTGGTGTTCATCCTTCGGTGCCAGTGAACAATGTGAAGGAGCTGATTGACTACGCCAAGGCCAACCCTGGCAAGCTGAACTTCGCCATTTCTGGTACTGGCGGCGCACCGCATTTGGCAGGCATTGCGTTTGCACAACGTACCGGCATTAATTGGGCCTACATTCCGTACAAGGGTGGCTCACAAGCGGTGGCTGATGTGGCCAGCGGTCAAGCCAATGTGATCATGAATGGCATGTTGGCCACTTACCCCACCATGAAGTCTGGACGCATTCGGGCTTTGGCTATTTCCAGCGCGCAGCGAGTGAGCTCGGCACCTGAAGTTCCAACCATTGCAGAAACGCTGCCTGGTTTTGAAACTGGTTCTTACCAAGGTTTACTGGCACCTGCAGGCACACCCCGTGATGTGGTGGGCAAGTTGAATGCCGAGGTTGCCAAAATTTTGGCCACGCAAGAGATGCGCGAGAAGCTGGCTGTGTTGGGCACTGAAGTTCGCACTGCGCAGCCCGAAGCACTGGGTACTTTTATTGCTGCTGAGAAAACCCGTTGGGCTCAAGTCATCAAAGAGTCTGGCATCAAGTTCGACTGACAGATTAATTGGGGTCAGATCAACATTAATTTCTTACACGAGGCTAATTTTCAAGCCAGTGAGTGGTGAGACATAACGACTCTCCCATGTCTGCCCTGCCACCAACGGCCACGCATCGGTCCAAGTGCCGGTGGTAATCACATCGCCTGCTTTTACATCTGGTGCACCGGGGCACTGACGAAGTGATTTCATAAAGTGCAGCATAGCCATTAGAGGGCTATCCAAGACATTAGTGGCAAATCCCTTCTCAACCACTTTGCCCTCATGTACCAAATCTAGCGACATACCTGCAAGCAACTCATGCAATTGCTTTCCAGTAGCGGCTAAGTCTTTCACTGGCACCTGCTGACCAACAAGAAGATGAGCATGCAAGCCACTGTCAGTAACTGTATCGACCACTTTGAATTTCCAATCAAGCGAATGTGATTGAACGATCTCAAAACCAGAGGATATCCACTCAATGGACTCAAACAAGCTTTGCGCGGTAAGTTCTGAAGGCGGCGTGCAGCGCATGCCAAACACCAACTCGGGTTCAAGCCGCGGCTGGCTCATGTGGCTGATGTCCACAGTGCCCTCGCCCTGCGAGTTAGCCATGGTTAAAGTGGTATTCCAAACCGTACCCCAAATGGGCTCGAACACCTGGTAGCGCTCCCAAATGCTGCGATTGGTAAAGCCAATCTTGAAACCTCGCGGTTGCTCACCCCGTGCCTCCCTTAGCTTTCGAACTTGCAAAGCCGTTTGATAAGCCTGCGACACGTCGGCAGGAATGCCAGCCAATTCCTCGCTCGACCATAATTGACCTTCGTCGATATGTTTCAACAATGTTTGAGGTGTCATGAATTTCTTTTTTTTCGGGACTTTGCAAAATTCTAGCTTTCAACTGGCTTTTTAGTGAACTTATATGAATTGGGGTCAGATCAACATTAATATTAATGTTGATCTGACCTCAATTAAATTTGTCACAATGAGCGATGCATCTTAGAAAACTATTTGCCCTTGCCTTACTCTCCTTTAGCTGCAGCCTGAGTGCGGGAACCATTCAAGGCAAAGTGGTAGGCGTCGCCGATGGCGATACCTTGACAGTTTTGGACGACAAAAAAGCCCAACACAAAATTCGCCTTCAAGGCATTGATGCGCCAGAGAAAGCGCAGGAATTTGGACAAAAGTCAAAGCAGTCTTTACACCAACTGGTTCACAGCAAGCAAGTGACTGTTGAGTTTCAAAAGAAAGACAAATACGGAAGAATCGTGGGCAAGGTGGTGCTCAACGGCAATGATGTTTGCTTAGAACAAGTTAAATTGGGCATGGCTTGGCACTACAAGCAATATGAGTCTGAGCAGACCACAGAGGAAAGTGACGCCTATGCGCAGGCTGAACTTGCAGCAAGAACCAAAACCATCGGCATCTGGAAAGACAAAAATCCAATCCCGCCTTGGGAGTTTAGAAAGCAAAACAAGTGATGAAATTGAATCGGGTCAGATCAACATTAATTCGGTCAATCAGTGAGGGTAGAGGCCAAGGGGGCTGAAGATTTCAGGTACTCTTGTCACACCTGCGTCTTAAGCCTCAAGCAGACAGATCAATCCGAAGCAGTCCTGAGTAGACGTTTTGCGGAGCTAGGCTTTCACCCATTTGTTTAACGCCATGGCCATCCATTGGCAGCGATTGAAGTTGGCCGCCACGGTTTTGTAATTCCTGGGCAAAGTGCTTGGCAGCGTATAAGTTACTGCTTTGCAATGCAGCGCCTATCTTTGTGAGATAGGGGTCAGTAGACACAGAGAGATCGAAGTTGACAAGTGCAATGAAAGCCTGTCGCGCAGCCTCCAGATCGCCGACATGGATGCTTTGCAGCAATGCTTCCAGCTTTTGCTTGCGGCGGTTTTGCCTTTCACCTTGAGGTGAATGATTGCCACCCCACTGCCGAGAATTGTCGTTAACGCGGAGAGAAATTGAAGTATCCATGGTACGGACGCCTTTCGGTCTTTCAAACTGTGTGTCTTAACCTCTTCTGTTTGCAAGGACTTCTAAATGAAATTAGTTGATTGGCTGTTTCGTTAGACCTAATGCAAAAATGCTCAATAAAAATTGAATGTCAAGAAATCAGCCAATCACAAAGACTTACGCATAAACAATGCCAGCTTAAAGCGGCAAAAAATTGCCACGTAAAAAATAATTGGGGTCAGATCAACATTAATTTGGTCAATCAAAAGGAGAAGTGGCTAATGGGGGCTGACGATTTGTGGTACCCCACCATGAGGAAGCCCCCATTAGCCACTTCTCCTTTTGATTGGAAATTAATGTTGATCTGACCCCAATTATTGGCAAGGGTTTACCGAAGTTGGTAGGATGTGGGGCTAAAAATACCAAAGGAGACCCCTCATGACCTCACGTCGCCAAATTCTTCAAGGCGCTGCAGCCATTGGCGTGGCCAGCCTGGCACCCGCCATTCACGCCCAACCCAAACCTGTTCGCATTGGCTATGCCATGGCCCGCACAGGCCCATGGACCGGTGGTGCTCAAGTCAGCCAAGAACCCAACTACCTCTTGTGGGCAGAGCAAGTCAATGCCGCAGGTGGTCTGGATGTCAAAGGCGTGAAGCGCCCTATTGAGCTCATCAGCTCCGACGATCGCAGCGACGTTGAAACCTGCGTCCGCACCTACGAAAAACTCATGGGCTCAGACAAGGTCGACTTAGTCTTGCCACCTTGGGGCAGCAATGCCAACTTTGCGGTGGCCCCCTTGGCCAACCGCTTTGGCTATCCATTTTTGGCCCCCACGGCCCTCAGCAGAAAATTGATCGAGATGAAGTTGCCCTACTTCTTCTTGCTGCTTCAACAGCCCCAACCAATGACCAACGCTTTGGTTGACATGTTCAAAGCCAATGGCGTAAAAACACTGGCTGTTATCTATGTTGACGATTTGTTTGGCTTGGAAAACTACGCCGCACTGAAAGTTGCTTTGCAAGGCAGCGGCATTCAGCTGATTGAAGAGAAAAGCTACCCTAGCGGCGTGAAAGATTTGTCGCCTGTTCTGCGTGCCATCAAGGACAAGAACCCCGATGCATTTGTGGGCTTCACCTATCCACCCGACACCATCTTGGCCAGCCGACAAGCCAAGGAAGTTGGCTTCAATCCCAAGTTCTTCTACGCTTCTGTGGGCACCGCCTTCCAGTTGTACCGCAATGTCATGACACCCGCCGGCGCAGAAGGCGTGATGGGCATGGGCTCGTGGAACGCCAAAACCAGCCCCGCTGCCAAGGCTTACTTTGATGCACACGTCAAAAAGTTTCCTGGCAAAGAACCCGATCGCTGGGCCAGCGGCCACACATGGGCTGGCCTGGAAATTTTGACGGCTGGCGTGAAGCAAGTCGGCTTAGACCGCAAAGCTTTGCGGGACTACATTGCCAACACCAATCACAAAACCATCATTGGCGATGTGAAGTTCTCTGGTAGCGAAAACATTGCCACACCCGGTACCGTGAGCCAATGGCAAAACGGTGAGTTTGAAGTGGTATGGCCCACCAAGCTTGCAACCGCCAAACTCAACCCCAACAAACCTGCTTGGAAATGATTTGTGTCTGCTACCGCTTGGCTTGAGCTGATTGTCAGCGGGCTCATCACAGGCGGCATTTATGCGTTGGTTGCGCTAGGGCTGAATTTGCAATACGGCCTGATGCGCATTCT
>CANHXV010000171.1 GCA_947464665.1 Comamonadaceae bacterium | reverse complement strand
GTTTAAGTCTTGGATGAACGTGTCCAAAGATTCTGCAAAAAATACATGCGTCTCGCCATGAGTCAAACTGGCAGCTTCCACCCAAGCACGCTCAAAAACGTGAGCCAAGGGCAGATAAGACAAGATGCGGTAATCTTTCAGATCCCCTGCACTGTCCAAAATAGATTGGCTCATCAGTCCCGCAGTTTGGGAGATTCGCTCAAAATTGTGCATGACGCCTTTGGGCTGGCCTGTAGAGCCAGAGGTGTACATGATCATGGCCAAATCTTGAGGTGCCCGCGCTATGTCACCTTGCAAGGGCGCTGTTTTTGCAACGATGTCATCCCACTTTGCAAATTGATTGGCAGGCGCCAAAGGGAATGCAATGCAAGGCAAAGAGGCCGGCACAAAAGGCGCTTGTTCGGACCATGTGTCCAATTTACCGACAAACAGCAAACTGGCTTCGCTGTGATCTAGAACGTATCGAACGGTCTCACCCAACTCGGTAGGAAAAATGGCCACCGTGGTACAGCCTGACATCCAAATGGCCAGTTCAGCCATGATGAAGTGTGCGCAATTCTTGGAAAGAATGGCCACGCGGGCACCTGGCTCTAGATTTTGAGATTTGATGTAAGCCGCCATAGATCGCGCTTGCTGGAGGGTTTTGCGCCATGTGTAATCGATGACCTGGCCATTGCCTATGGGCTGTGTCATGTAGACAAAATCTGGGCGATTTTTCTCGTGCGCCAGAACATTCTCAAGAATCAATACAGGTTTTGACATGGCAAACTTTCGTGGGTTGAAATTGCCCCTTGGGCAGAAAAATTCGAGGGACAAACGATGATTCGAACTGATGAAGGATTGTGAAGAGAATTGAAATCTTTCCCAGTCTTCTGCGGGACTGATTTCCTAGGTATTTCCCTGATAAGTCCCTCGCAATTTCAAGGTTTAAAAGAGCGCAAACACTTTTCATTCCTTACAAAGCCTTGGTATGCTGAGGGCCTACTCAAGCATTCACACCCACTTCACTATGGCAACAGCTTCTACCATTCAGAAAAATCAGGTGCCGCTTCCCGCCTTTGATCGTTTCTATAAACATCACGAACTGACAGAGTTGTTTCAGGCTTTTGCTGCAGCACGGCCTGAATTGGTCGAACTCAGAGAGTTAGGCAGAAGCCATGAAAATCGCCCCATTTGGGTGCTTGTTCTCACGCGCAAGTCAACCGGTGCAGACACAGACAAGCCCGCATTTTGGGTTGACGGCAATATTCACGCAGCAGAACTTACTGCCAGCACGGCTTGCCTTTACTGGTTGCACCATCTTTTAAGCAAAGACGGTGAAGATGCTGGCGTCAGTGAATTACTCAGTACCCGTGTCATTTACTTGGTACCCCGTTTGAACCCCGATGGCGCAGAACTGGCCTTGTCAGACAAACCTAGGCATATTCGATCTTCCACACGGCCCTACCCATGGGACGAGCCCCACGTTGAAGGCCTGAGCATTGAAGACATGGATGGCGACGGTCGTATTTTGATGATGCGCATTCCAGATCCCCATGGCGGTTGGAAAGCCAATCCAGATGAGCCAAGGCTGCTAACGCCTCGCTTACCTGGCGAATTTGGCGGCAAGTATTTTCGCGTGATGCCCGAGGGCAGTTTGAAGCACTATGACGGCGTCAACATCAAACCCAATCGCGATGTAGAAGGTTTGGATTTGAACCGCAACTTCCCAGCTTTGTGGCGGCAAGAACACGAGCAATTAGGCGCTGGCCCCTACCCCACCAGCGAGCCTGAAGTTCGTGCCATGGTGGACTTCATTGCCAAACATCCCAACATCGGCGCGGCCGTCAGCTTTCACACCCATTCAGGTGTCATTTTGCGCCCCATGGGCACCCAAAGCGACACCGACATGACACCCGAAGATTTGTGGATCATGAAGCGCATGTCTGACATAGGAAGCAAGCTCACAGGTTATCCGGCCATCAGTATTTTTCACGACTTCAAATACCACCCCAAAGAAGTCATCACGGGTACGCAAGACTGGGTCTACGAACACTTAGGTGCTTTGTTTTGGACCGTTGAAATTTGGGCCCCCAACAAAGAAGCCGGCATCACCGATTACGACTTTATTCATTGGTACCGAGACCACCCACCCGAGGACGATGTCAAACTGCTCAAATGGAGTGACGAAGTTTGCGGCGGCCAAGCGCACGTCGATTGGTACCCCTACCAACACCCCGAGTTGGGCGCCATTGAATTGGGTGGATGGGACCGCATGAACTTTTGGCGCAATCCACCCGCCCATTTGCGCGAGCGTGAAGCCGCACGTTTTCCTGCATGGCTGAATCAAATTGCACTCACCCTTCCTAAGCTCGAACTGCTTCATGCCAAAGCTGAAAATTTAGGCAATGGCCAATGGCGCGTACAAATGGCTGTTGGCAATGCAGGCTACCTGCCTAGCTATGTCACAAAACGCGCCCTTGAACGAAAGACGGCACGTCCTTGCATTTTCGAAATTGAATTGCCTGCAGGTGCACACCTTCGGATGGGCAAGCCACGCATGGAAGGCCCTCAGTTGGAAGGTCATGCAGCCACCCATTCACTTCAAGCTTTCTTGCCCAGCAAAACGATTACGGGCGATCGGGCCTTGAACGAATGGATTGTGGAAGCACCCGCAGGGGCTGTGCTGAATCTGACAGCACATGCCGCAAGGGCGGGCGCTGTCAGAACTTCTCTGACTTTGAAATAACTTATTTCAAACCGAGCAAACGCACTGCGTTGTCTTTCAAAATCCCGGGTATCACCTCGGGTTTGAAACCTGCCACTTCAAAATCCTTCATCCACCGCTCTGGTGTGATGAGGGGGTAATCGCTGCCAAACAAAATGCGATCTTTTAAAAGCGTGTTGGCATACTGAATGAGTTGCTTCGGAAAATACTTGGGGCTCCAACCCGACAAATCAATCCAAACGTTGGGCTTGTGCGTGGCCACACTGAGCGCCTCGTCTTGCCATGGGAAACTGGGGTGAGCCATCACAATTTGCATATCGGGAAAATCGATGGCCACATCGTCTAGGTGCATGGGGTTGCTGTAGGCCAAGCGCAAGCCGCCACCGCAGCGCATGCCTGAGCCAATGCCACTGTGACCCGTGTGAAAGATGGCGGGCAATTTGTGCTCGTTGATCACCTCGTAAATGGGCCAGGCCATTTTGTCGTAGGGGTGGTAGCCCTGAACCGTGGGGTGAAACTTGAAGCCTTTGATGCCCTCTTCTTTGATCAGTCGTTCAGCTTCGCGCGCGCCCATTTTGCCCTTGTGCGGATCGATGCTGCCAAAGGCAATCATCATGTCGCTGTTGTCGCGCGCGGCCTTGGCAATTTCTTCGTTCGGAATACGGCGGCGGCCCAACTGTGACTCGCTGTCTACCGTGAACATGACCAAGCCAATTTTTCTTTCACGGTAATAAGCCACCGTTTCATCGATGGTTGGACGGCGATTGCTGCCAAAAAACTTGTCGGCAGCACGATCGTATTCTTCGCCGTAATTGTCAAACGGGTTCCAGCAACTTACTTCTGCATGGGTATGAATATCAATGGCTATGAGATCTTGGTGTTTCATAAATACTTTCAGAAATTCGGGAAAACCCTGTGTTTTTTAGTGCCGCATGGAAAGACAATATAGTTATTGATAATAACCTTTTTAGCAAATCCTAGCTCACATACTAGGCCGTCTCGGACCCCTACATCATGACTCAAAATTTACATCCTTTGTTGCAACGTGCCGAAACCAACGGCATCCACTTTGAGATGAAAGGGGCTGTGGCCATGGTGCGCTTAAGTCGCCCTGCCAAGCGCAACGCCCTGAACGATGGGCTGATTGAAGCACTGCGTGATGTCTTCCAAAACTTGCCTGAAGAGGCCAAGGCAGCCGTGGTATTTGGCGAAGGCGACCATTTCTGCGCAGGCTTGGATTTGTCTGAACTGAAAGAACGTGATGCGGGCCAAGGCGTGTATCACTCACGCAGCTGGCACGTGGCTTTGGACGCAGTTCAATTAGGACAAGTTCCCGTAGTGGCAGCACTGCATGGCGCCGTGGTGGGGGGCGGTTTGGAATTGGCCAGCGCATGCCACATTCGGGTGGCAGACGACAGCACCTTCTATGCATTGCCTGAAGGCACACGTGGCATTTTTGTGGGCGGCGGTGGCTCAGTTCGCATTCCTAAACTCATTGGCGTAGCGCGCATGACCGACATGATGTTGACGGGTCGTGTTTACAACGCGGTTGATGGCGAGCGCATCGGTTTGGCG
>CANHXV010000170.1 GCA_947464665.1 Comamonadaceae bacterium | reverse complement strand
TTAATTCTTTGGCACCCACTGCGGCCACTCGCATGACCGAGGGTTTAATGCCTGAAGCCGTTTTGAAAGCACTAGAGCCACAAGCTGTGGTGCCTGCCATGTTGGTCATGGCTTGTGAAGATGCGCCAAACAGAACCATCATGGGCGCAGGTGCGGGTAGCTTTGAGGTTGCCAACATCACCCTCACACAGGGCGTTCATTTGGGTATGTCAGATGACGCGCCAGAGCAATTGCTGGCAGCCATGGCGCAAGTGAAAGACCGCCACGGCGAGTTGGTACCAGGCTCGGGTTCAGGTCAAGGCAGTTTGGAAGTGGGTAAGGCCATGGCAGCCCACAAAGCTTAACTCAGTGTCAGTACAACAGGTGTGTGATCGCTAGGGCGCTCGGTTTTGCGAGGCACTTTGTCAATCACGCAACCTGTGGCGCAAGCCTTCAATGCGTCTGTGATCAAAATGTGATCGATGCGCATACCGCGGTTTCGCTTGAAACCAAAGTCGCGGTAGTCCCACCAGCTGAAGCTTTTTTCGGGTTGCTCAAACAGCCTGAAGCTGTCGTGTAAACCCAATTGAATCAAGCTGTTCAGATGCGCTCGCTCTTCAGGTGTGCAGTGAATGGTGCCTGCCAAACCCACAGGGTCCCACACATCCAGGTCGTCAAATGTGATGTTGTAGTCGCCCATCAATGCCAACTTGGGATAGCTTGCCATCTCTTGCTTCACCCACTGGTGCAATGCCGCTAGCCAACGCATTTTGTACACAAACTTGTCACTGTCGGGAGCTTGGCCATTTGGAAAATAGCCACCGATCACACGCACATCGCCAAAGGTGGCTGTAATGACGCGAGACATATCGTCTTCAAACCCAGGGATGTTTTTGACGACCTGCGTGCCTTCGCTGCGCGAAATGAGGGCCACACCGTTGTAGGTTTTTTGTCCAAACCATTGAGCGTGATAGCCCGCCTCGGTGAAAGCTGCAAGCGGGAACTTGTCATCGCTCATTTTGAGTTCTTGCAAAGCAAGCACATCGATGGCGTGATCGACACCGAGCGACTCTTGCGCCCTCAACCAGTCAATGACCTGAGGCAGCCTGACGGTGAGAGAGTTGACATTCCAAGTGGCAAGTTTCATGAGCACCTATCGAATTTCAAACAGTCCGTTGGTAGGTTACAAAACTGAATTTCAAACCAGACAAAGCTGTGTGGGACTCACGAGATGTTTCGTGCCATGTTGCATCTAATGCAGGCGCGTAGGCATCGCCTTCAAATGCTTGTTCAATTTCAGTGACCACAGCTTCTTCGGCGATGACGACTGCTTGGGCATAAATGTCTGCACCGCCCATGACCCAAAGGTCTTTGTCGTCTGGGCACTGTGTCAATGCCAAAGTTAAACCTTCTTCCAGCGAATGCACCACGTGCGCGCCCTCTGCGTGCCAATCTTTTTGCCGAGTCAGAACCAAGTTGGACCTGCCTGGTAGAGGTCTGAATTTGGCGGGGATAGATTCCCAAGTTTTCCGGCCCATCAAGACAGGGCAACCTAAGGTGGTGCGCTTGAAATGTGCCAAGTCTTCAGGCAGGTGCCATGGCATTTGATTGTTCAGGCCAATCACACCGTTGGCAGCGCGCGCGTAAATGAGCTTGAGCTTCATTAGACGGCCACCGGCGCCTTGATGGCTGCGTGGCACTGATAGTCCAAGACTTCAAAGTCTTCGTATTCGTATTCAAAGATGGATGCAGGCTTTCGCTTGATGTTCAAGGTGGGGTATGCAAATGGCGCTCTGCTGAGTTGCTGTGCAACCTGCTCTTTGTGGTTGCTGTAAATGTGGCAATCACCGCCAGTCCAAATAAAATCGCCCACCTCCAAATCGCATTGCTGCGCCATCATGTGAGTGAGCAAAGCGTAGCTTGCAATGTTGAAGGGTACGCCCAAGAAAATGTCGGCGCTGCGCTGGTACAACTGGCAACTGAGTTTGCCTTTACCGCCTTCTACCAAGGGCGGTGCTACATAAAACTGAAAGAACGCATGACAAGGCATGAGGGCCATTTTTGAAAGTTCAGCCACGTTCCAAGCACTGACAATGATGCGGCGTGAATCGGGATTGGTTTTGAGCGTGCGAATGACATCTTCAATTTGATCGATGTGCCCGCCATCGGGTGTAGGCCAACTGCGCCATTGAACGCCATACACGGGACCAAGATCACCATCTTCGCGCGCCCATTCGTCCCAAATGGTGACGCCGCGTTCGCGCAACCAATTGTTGTTGCTGGAGCCTGTGAGAAACCACAAGAGTTCTTGGATGATGGATCGCAGATGAACTTTTTTGGTGGTGACCAGCGGAAACCCCTCGTTCAAATCAAAGCGCATTTGATGACCAAACACACTGCTTGTGCCTGTCCCGGTGCGATCGGCCTTGAAGACGCCATGGTCGTTCACGTGGCGCATGAAATCTTCGTATTGAGAGCGTATGGGGCGTGTGGTCATGGGCTGATCAAAATGGGTTGTTCAACGGCTTTGATGGCAATCTAGGCTGAGACCTAAATTTTAATCACTCTGCCAGGGTTCATGATGTTTTGGGGGTCCAAAGCTTGTTTAATGGCCCTCATCATCGCCAACGCGGTGGGGTCTTTGTGGTGTGTGAGTTTGTCGGCTTTAAGACTACCGATGCCGTGTTCGGCGCTGATAGAGCCGTTAAATGCTTGGACTTGGTCAAATACCCAAGTGTTCACTTCGTCTTCGTGGTCGCGTAAAAAGGCGGGCCCATCTTCCCCTTGAGGTGCTTGCACGTTGTAATGCAAATTGCCATCACCCAAATGCCCAAAATTGACCAATCGAATGCCCGGTAATTTGGATTGGAGCAAGGCATCGGTTTCAGCCACAAATTGTGGAATGAGAGAGACAGGTATGCTGATGTCGTGTTTGATGTTCAAGCCTTCATCGACTTGCGCCAAGGGAATGGTTTCCCTGATTTGCCAAAGACTCTTGGCCTGTGACAAACTCTCTGCGATCACAGCATCTGTGACCCAGCCATTTTCCATGGCTGCTTCCATCAAAGCTTCAAAACCTTCGCGGGCATGTGCTTCCGACTCATGGTCAGAGTTTTCAAGCAGAACGCACCAGGGTGTTTCTTTGAAGAAGGGCACCCTGAGGTGAGGGTGGTGTTTGTCGACCAAGCCCAATGCAAATTGCCCCATCACTTCAAAGCCGGTCAGGCCAGCGCTTAGACGCTCATGCGCCAAACCTAACAATGACACAGCCGCTTCCATGCTTGGCACAGCGGCCCACGCTGTAAGTTGGGCTTTAGGTTGAGGATATATTTTCATACAGGCCGCTGTGATGACGCCCAAAGTGCCCTCACTGCCAATCATGAGGTTGCGCAAATCGTAGCCGGTGTTGTCTTTGCGCAGGCCCGACAAGCCATGCCAAATTTCGCCTTGGGCCGTGACCACTTCCAAGCCTAAGCACAGCTCGCGCGTATTGCCAAAGCGAACCACTTGTGTGCCACCCGCGTTAGTGCCCAAATTGCCACCCAAGGTACAACTTCCTTCGGCGGCCAAACTCAGAGGGAAAAGGTAACCCGCCTTTTCAACATGCTCTTGGACAGCTTGCAAAATGCAGCCAGCTTCGGCCACAACAGTGAGGTTGGCGGGGTCAAGCAAACGTATTTGGTTCATTCGCTGCAAGCTCAGAACCACTTGTTGACCCGATTCATCTGGCACAGAGCCAACGACCAAGCCGGTGTTGCCACCTTGGGGGACAATGCTGGTGCAGGCTTTGGCGCAAGCCTTCACAACGGCGGCTACTTCTTGAGCATTGGCTGGCCTGACGACTGCCAAGGCCCTTCCATGTGAGCGCTTGCGCCAATCACGCTCCCACGCACTGAGATCAGTTTGAGGATCATCGTGGGTCAATACGTTTGCATCACCGCAGATTCGGCGCAAGTTTTCTAACAAAGCACTCATATTTGAATTTCAGTGTGAAGGTGTTGATTCTTGAGAGTCGTCTAGGCTAACGCCTTCGCGCGCCATTTGAAAGCGCCAACGCACATGCAATGCGCAAGCTGCAAATAAAATGACACACAAAATGGTTTGGGCCAGCGCAAGCCCACTGGACCACCCTTTGTCTCCCCAAGCACGTACCACGCCCTCAGTGAAGTAAAGCCAAATCATGAGGCTGACCCACCGGTAGGTGTACATGCGATTTTTTAACAAACCGGCCAATGGCCAGCACAAGGGCAGTACTTTAAGGGCCCACCAAGAGCCACCTTCACGCAAAGGCGCGAGCCACAATTCCCAGAGAAGGCCCACCAAGATAAGTCCTA
>CANHXV010000169.1 GCA_947464665.1 Comamonadaceae bacterium | reverse complement strand
TGAAGAAAACAAAAAAGACCAGCGCCGCATGGACGCTTTGGGCGTGATGCAATTCAACTTGAAGCCGCAGTCATGAACCTAACAGGCGGCATTGCGTGGCACTGGCTGGCGTGGCGCTCAGAAGCACGTTGGGCACCCACGTCACTGGCTCTTGAAAAATGGTTGATGTCGCATGCACAAGTTTTCAAGCCAGGCCATGTTCAAGGTCAGCCTAGCCTTTTGCTGATAGGTGCGAGTGCCGGCTGGATGATGTCGAGCCAGTGGCTACAGCAGTTTGCCAGGGTAGACACCTACGACATTGACCCCATTGCAGCCACGCTGTTTAAGTGGCGCCACGGCAAAGCACTTCAAGCAACACACACAGAACTTCAGTGCCACACGCGCGATGCCTTGCAAGACTTGCCTGGCTTGCTTTCGGCACACCCCAAAGCCTGCGTGTTTTTTGACAATGTTTTGGGGCAATTGCGCTTTCAAAACCAAGCCACTGATTGGCAGCAAGTTGAACGGCGCATCAAGCAATTCAAAGTACAACTTCAAGGCCGTGAATGGGGCAGTGTGCACGATCGAATGTCTGGTCGCACCACGCTCGCCCTTCAGCACAACAGCGATGTGCCTGTTCGACATGTCGATTGGCATGATCAGCATTGGCTGACACAATTGAATGCGCAAAGCCCATGGCTGGACCATTTAACGCAAGATGTTTTTCCAGCAGGTACCAGCGTACAAGATTTGGCTTGGAATTTTTCTAGCCACTACAGGCATTGGTTGCAGGCCGGATGGGTGCGACCATGAATTTGATTGCTTGTTTATTTGCCGCAGACAAATTTAAAAAGCGCAACCAAGGGGGTGTCGGGGGGAATGGTTTGCCACTCGCGCATGACGCCTTGCGAGTCAACAATTTCGCCCGTGAGCATGGGCCCGCTGTGCATGGAAAACTGCAAAATATGCACCAACTCTTTGCGGCAGTCCATTTCCATGTGGGTACGCGTCGACACAAAATAGGCGCCGCGCTGAGCCTTCTGAGGCGTTCTGTAATCGAGCAGGCTCCAGAAAGAACGAATGGGGCCATTTCGCTTGATGGTGCCGTCGTCGACATAAATAATGCCGGAATCGGTGGTGGTCACCCTTTGCCATTCGGCATGCGCAGCGTTTGGCAACCCAAAAGCCAAGGCCGTCGCAATCAGTATCACAACTTGCTTCAAGGATTTTACAAATCTGCCTTGGCAGTCTTGGGATTT
Source organism: Comamonadaceae bacterium (assembly GCA_947464665.1). Taxonomy (GTDB): domain Bacteria; phylum Pseudomonadota; class Gammaproteobacteria; order Burkholderiales; family Burkholderiaceae_C; genus Limnohabitans_A. The sequence continues at coordinate 3,088 of CANHXV010000169.1, read as the reverse complement.
AAGAGTGGTTTGTATGACAGTCATGCGCCATACTATAAAGTAGTGCACCGTTCTTGAAAAGAGTTAGCCCATGCTCAACCTTATTTTGCTCAAGTACTCCCGATTGAACTTGGCCTTCATGGCTGTAATGTTCATCGCCTTGACGACTTTGCTATCTGCTTGTGGTGGTGGCACATCTGGAAGTTCTTCAGCGAATTCTGCGACACCCTCTACTTCAACCCCTTCTGCGGTAGTAGCAAACGGTGCCTATGAGGCCTCGGTCCAGATCAAAGTCAATAACATTGATGTAACCTATTTGTGGGTGGCGATGTTGCTGCCGACCGTGCAAGGCAACACCACTGTCACCAATTTTTATGGTCTTTTCTTTGACAAAGACACCAACCAACCTCCTTACAAAGAGGGAAATCCAGTCCCTGATCTATACAGCGGCTCGGGTCTGTTTACCAACCTCAACAGCGCCAGCTTCACTCGATTGTCTGTATATCCCAGTACCTCTGCGGTTTTGAGAACTGGCTCTGGCACTTTATCTAACTTAGGTAATGGTTTAGTTCAAGCCCAACTGAGTTTTCCAGATGCAAAAAGCAATGATCGCACGGTTGCTGCTGGCGCTATTAACAATGCAACTTACAACACATCGGCAAATCTAAACAGCGTAAAAGGCAGTTGGAAAGGGCGATGGTCTTACGGCGTTAGTTCTGCCGGTGAATTTCCTCTAAACATCTCATCGCAAGGCGATATCAGCACATCACAGACTTTTCAGCAAGACTGCTTGCTAACGCAAGGCGCATTGGCACCCAGCGCTTACAGCTCCAATTTACTCACCTTCACACTGAAAATACCCGACGCAACGCAGTGCTTATTGGGAAATCAAACACTCAATGGCGCCGCATTTGTCACAGCCAGCCCCGTGGCTGGTAAAACCCAACGCCTTTACATCGCAGGCGTGACCACCGATGGCCGAGGCATAAGCTACATCGCCGACCGATAAATTCAAGCTTTCAAGCTTAGTGCCGAATCTAACTAAGCGCGGAAATTACATTCTGGAATAGACCATGTTTAAAATAATTGCCATCATTGTGTTAGCCATCTCCACTGCAGGAGCGGGCTACTTTGGCTGGACGCAAAAGAAGTCAAGCGCGGCTGCCACCGAGCAAATTGCAGAGCTCACTCAAAAAGTAGAAGAGTCTGATAAAAAGGTCGAGGCCTCGGAAGAAGAATTAGCCGCCAGCAAAGAAATGCTGCCGCCTTTGATGACCAAGGCCCAAGAATTGGAAGCTGTCAAGGCTGCATTTTCAAGTGGCACGGTTCTGAAAGATCTTGAAGCTGCTTATGCCAAAGAGAAAAAGGGCCTTTCGCCTGAACGTCAACTGGGCTTAGCGGGTCTGCGCCTCTTAACCAACGGTACCAAAGATCCCGCCACCGTAGAGGCCTTCCAAAAAGCTTTGGAAATGACCGATTGGAAGAGCCAGCAAAAAGTCATTTGTGCCGCTCAAAATGCATTGGCCGCCGCCGGCGAAAAAGTCAAGGTGATGTCGGAATGTGCGTCTGAAGCGCCAACAGCTAAAGGCGAGATGAAGGTAGATACCGCCCCTGCCAAAGGCGATAAAAAAGACGCCCACGGTTCAGGTGAAAAACACGCCGCGCATTGGGAGTACGAAGGTGCCATGGGCCCAGAAAACTGGGGCAAAGAATTTCCTACTTGCGGCAAAGGCAGGTCACAAGCACCTTTGAACATCAAGGGGCCGTTTGAGAAAGTACGCTTCAGCGTGGCACCTGATTACAAACAAGGCCAACTTAAAATTGTGAACAATGGCCACACCATTCAAGTGAATGTGCCCGTGGGTTCTAAAATTCGAATTGACGGCAGGGCCTATGACTTGTTGCAATTTCACTTTCACCGCCCCAGCGAAGAACACCTCGACGGCAAACCTGCTGCCATGGTGGTTCACTTCGTGCACAAAAATTTGGAAGGCGAATTGGCGGTGCTGGCCGTGATGTTGCGAGAGGGCAATGAAAATCCTGGCATCAAGACTTTGTGGACCCATGCACCCCCCAAAGAAGGCCCCGAAGTTGTGCCCGATGGCGTGATGTTCAACCCTGCCAACTTGTTGCCCCGCGAAATGGATTTCTTCCACTACGACGGTTCATTGACAACGCCGCCTTGTACAGAAAAAGTGAAGTTCTTTATTTTGAAATCACAAGTCAATGTTTCCAAAGAGCAAGTGTCAGAATTCCCATTCAAGATGAATGCTCGGCCAATTCAGCCGCCCAATGGACGCCCCATTTACTCTAATTAATTTGCGGCCACCACTTCAACATTTCATTTGAGATTGCCATTGAGGCGTAACCTGATAAGGGTTACGCCTTTTTTTGATCAATGCAAGGCGATGGGCGCTATAAGCCTCACAGTTGGGAAATAGGTTTGGTAACGTAAGGTATCCCGCGTGAGGATGGGAACTTGATTAACCGCAGCATGAGCGCCAATAAAGAAATCTCCCAAAACGTTGTGCTTGACACCGCCTCGCTGCCGGTACAAATGAAATGCCTTGGCCGCCAAGAACAAGGCAGGTCTGGGCATTTGAATCATTTTTAATTGCATTGTTTGAACGACTTTTTCAAGATCTTCGATCTTGGTGAAAGCTGAAGACAACTCTGAATAAATAATAGGATTGATGCTTAAGATATGAATTTTGGACTGAACTTTTAACTGGTGAATTGACCAATCGGCCCACGTTGGCTCGTTGTTGAGAACATCGATTAGCACATTGGTATCAACCAACATCAATGTTCACCTCGCATCAGATTCATCAAATCTTGCGTTCGCCATTGAACATCTGCCTTTCCTCGGACTTGCTCAAAGCGATCCTTTTTTTGTTTTGCTGCAGCCACTCCTCGTTTGCTACTTTTAGCCCCCGCTGTAGCCTTTTGCAATAGGACATCACCGTCATCGTTGACCGCAAAATTGAGTTTACAGCCTGGCTGTAAATCCAGTGCATCTCTAATTTGTTTGGGAATAGTGACTTGTCCTTTGATGGTCAAGGTCGTTGCCATGGCGACTCTTTTCTTACTTAATTTAAAAAGTAATACT